>CAYSLW010000025.1:0-14077 GCA_964431955.1 uncultured Candidatus Methanoperedens sp.
GACATTCAATTATATCAAACCTGGCGGGGTGAGGGAAGACCTTCCAGAGGGTTTCATCCCGAAACTCGATGAATTCATAAAGGATATGGAAAAGCGCATCGTGGATTACGAGGAACTGGTCAACGGCAATGAGATATTCCTCTTGAGGACGAAGAATATCGGGATAATAAGCGCCGAGGAAGCCGTCAATTGCGGGATGACGGGTCCGTCGATGCGCGGCTCAGGGGTGGATTACGACATAAGGAAAGTTGAACCCTACTCCATATATCCGGACCTTGATTTCAAGGCATGCATGCGCGGGGAATGCGACAGCTATGCCAGGTACATGGTCAGGCTGGATGAGATAAGGGAAAGCCTCCATATATTGAAGCAGATAATAGATACCATACCGAAAGGTGTGACAGCGAGCAGCCAGAGATATGGAATGGCACCCAATACAGGAGAACCGTCCGCTGTCATGTCATATTTCCCGCGTATATTCACGCCCCCGGCTGGAGAGGTTTACAGCAGGATAGAGGCGCCGAAGGGAGAACTGGGCTTCTATATTGCCAGCGACGGCACCACGAAACCTTACAGGGTCAAGATACGCTCCCCCTCGTTCTGCAACCTCGTAGCTTTACCAGAGATGGTGGTGGGTCTTAAGATACCTGACCTGATAGCGGCTTTTGGTACCATTGACATTGTTCTTGGCGATGTGGACAGGTGATACGATGACAGCAAATGCATACGAACTCATAATCTCTATTTTAAATGCATTGAATATTTACGAGCCAATCAATAATATATTCCAGATGCTTGGCATGGAGTACGTCCTGAGAATAATAATCGTTCTGGTAGTAATTGCGGTTCTGCTCGTTTTCGTGCTTCTTACAGTGATGTACCTTTCCTGGCTTGAACGTAAAATGTTTGCAGTGGTGCAGTCCAGGTACGGACCGATGGTAACCGGACCTCGCGGACTTTTCCAGCCTATTGCGGACGGGATAAAGCTTCTCAGTAAGGAGGATACTATCCCGGCAGGGGCTGACAGGTGGATATTCACCCTCGCGCCGTACATAGTATTCGTATCTGTATTACTTGTTTTCATCCCGCTTCCATTCGGGAAATCGCTAATAGTATCTGATCTGAAGGTGGGTCTTCTCTATATCATAGCAATATCCGCAGTCACCCCTGTATCGATATTACTTGCAGGATGGGCGTCCAACAACAAATTTTCTTTAATGGGCGCCATAAGGGCTGTTGCTCAGGACATCAGCTATACCATACCTCTTGCCCTGGCTGCAATCGCGGTTGTTATATTCGTCGGATCCCTGAGCACGGTGGACATAGTCAATGCCCAGGAGGGCTACTGGTTCGGGATAATCCCGAAATGGTTCATCTTTTTACAGCCTCTGGGATTCATCCTGTTCCTCATCGCGTGCATTGCTGAAATGGGACGCATACCCTTTGACTTCCAGGAATCCGAGCAGGAACTTGTGGCAGGGTTCTTCACTGAATACAGCGGCATGAAATTCGCCATGTTCTTCCTTGCAGAATACGCGCATCTGTTCGCGGTCTCGGGGATAATAGTCACGATATTCCTGGGTGGATGGACTGGACCTGTGATTCCCTTCCTGCCCATCGAGTTAACATCGCTGATATACTTCATGATAAAAACATACGCTGTCATTTTCTTTGCAATGTGGTTGAGGGACACGGTTCCGCGGGTGAGGATCGACCAGCTCCTTAACCTTGGATGGAAGAACATGATACCCCTGGCATTGCTGAACCTGCTGGTGGCGGGTTTTATGGTGACTGCAGGGGTGATTTAGATGGCATGGATAAGCAGGAACTGGACAATGATAGGGATAATAAAAGGGCTCATAGTCACCATGAAGCACATCCTCCAGATAGGGAACAGAAAGACTGTAACAGTTCAGTACCCGTATGAGCGGATGAAGGTGGCGCCCAGGTACAGGGGCAGGCATGCGGTGGACGAGGATGCATGCATTGGCTGCGGGATATGTGATGTGAACTGCCCCAATTCCACGATACAGATAGTTAAATATGACAGCAGGTGGTTCCCTGAGTTCAATCTCGGGATGTGCCTGTTCTGCGGTCTGTGCGTGGATGCCTGCCCGATGAACGCTTTGAAAATGACAGGAGATTATGAACTGGCTGATTATACCAGGGAGAGCCTTGTATATGGTCCAGAAAGGATTTTGTTCAGGAAAGAGGTGAGTAAATAATGGATGCTGTATTTTTAATAATTTCTACTTTCACGATAATCTCATCGGTTATGGTGGTGTTCTCAAGAAAATTAGTCCACAGCGCTGTATACCTGGCAGGCGCGTTCATAGGCACAGCCGGGCTTTTCATTTTGCTTAAGGCAGAGTTCCTCGCCTGGATACAGGTGCTGGTCTATGTCGGGGCGGTTGTTACGCTGATATTGTTCACTATAATGTTAACCAGAAAGGGGGAGGAGGAATAAATGCTTACTAAAATTCTTAATATAATAATTGCATTACTGTTATTAGCAGTACTGTTCACAGCAATCCATGAAAGCGACGAGGTATGGGCTGGAAAAGAAGAAGTAACAGCGATCAGTGTTGAGGAGATAGCAGGCGGTGTGGATATAGCAAGCGGTGTGGATATTAGATACGGGATATTCAGTGATTTTATATTTGCATTTGAGCTGCTTTCACTCCTGCTGCTTGCGGCATTAATGGGTGCTCTGTATATAGCTAAAAAGGAGGCGGTTTAATGGCTGACCTGTATTCGTATCTTTTAATAGCCGCCATAATATTCACAGTGGGTGCATACGGGATAATCACACAGAGAAGCGGGATTAAAATCCTGATGTGTATAGAACTTATGCTGAATGCAGCAAATCTTAACCTTGTTGCATTCTCAAGTTTTAACGGTAATGCCTCAGGTCAGGTATTTGCTTTATTTTCTATCGCCATAGCTGCTGCAGAAGCAGCTATAGGGTTTGCGATACTTGTAGCATTGTTCAGAGTGAGGGATACAATCAATCTTGATAATATCAATATTTTGAGGTGGTAAAATGTTTATTGATTTAGGTGACTTAGCTGCTTTGATAGTACTATTGCCAATATTTGGGTTTATATTGACGCTTTTCCTGGGCAAGAAGCTATACTCTGGCGGAGCGTTGATTCCAATAGCTGCAATAGCAGGCTCGTTTATCATCTCACTTTGGATTTTCTTTAATATATATCCAGACGGGGTGGTCGAAAAGTCATGGACCTGGTTTGAAGACTTGAACCTTGGCATACTGATCGATCCCCTGGCAATAGTAATGCTTTTGATGGTTTCGTTTGTAAGCCTGCTGATTCACATCTATGCAGTAGGCTATATGGCGCATGACCCTGCAAAACCCAGGTATTTTGCCGAGACATCGATGTTTACTGCTGCAATGCTTGCAGTAGTATTGTCAGATAACATATTCCAGTTCTTCATTGCATGGGAGTTAGTAGGACTATGCTCATACCTTCTCATCGGCTTCTGGTATCAAAAGCCCTCGGCTGCGGCAGCAGCAAAGAAGGCTTTCCTTGTGACGCGTGTGGGAGACGTGCTGTTCCTCGCAGGCATTGTACTGCTTTACGTCAATATGAGCAAGATTATCACAACGGGCGCATTCACCCTGGAGCATGGTAATTTCATCCTGCAATTCAAATCCATGTTCGAGGCAATACCCCTCATCGACCCGACGCAATTAACTTACATAACACTTCTGTTCTTTGGCGGCGCAGTTGGCAAAAGCGGCCAGTTCCCGCTTCACGGCTGGCTTCCCGATGCAATGGAAGGCCCGACAACGGTATCAGCCCTTATTCATGCTGCAACAATGGTTACCGCGGGCGTCTATCTGGTCGCCAGGACTTTCCCTATGTTCGCGGCAGCGCCAGATTCACTTCTTGTAGTGGCATATGTAGGCGGTTTCACAGCGCTGTTCGCCGCTACAATGGGACTTGTAATGAACGATATAAAAAGAATTCTTGCATACTCCACAGTCAGTCAGCTGGGGTACATGATGCTTGCTCTGGGTACAGGCGCCGTGCTCGGTGCAACGGCAGTTGGGATATCCATATTCCATCTGATAAGCCATGCCTTCTTCAAGGCGCTGCTCTTCCTGTGCGCAGGTAGCGTGATACATGCTGTAGGCACAAATGACATACGCGAAATGGGCGGACTTTTCAGCAAGATGAAGATAACCGGTACCACTATGATGATCGCGGCGCTCGCGCTTGCGGGTATCGGCATCCCGTTCCTTTATATCGGTACGGCGGGTTTCTTCAGCAAGGATGCCATCATAGAGGGAGCGTTCGAATACGGAGGAAAAACCGGGGACCTGGTTCCATATGCCTTTGCCATCATTGCGGCGCTTTTGACCTCGATATATATTTTCAGGCTGTGGTTCATGGTATTCACAGGGAAACCGCGTTCAGAAAGGCATGCGCACGAATCCCCGAACGTAATGACGCGTCCGCTCATGATACTGGCTGTTCTTGCTCTGTTCTTCGGGTTCACGCATCTATGGTTCTACGGTTATCTTGACAAGAACTTCTACCTGCCCCATCCACCACCTATCGCGGTACTGCTCCCTGTGCTAGTCGCAGTGCTTGGCATTCTGATATCGTATGCGATATACAATAAACGCATGCTGGATATGAGCAAGCTCGTATCCTCAGAGAACCCGCTCTATAAACTAATTATAAATCGGTATTATGAACCTCAAATATCAGCAGACATAGTGGGTGTGAAATTAACTCATAATGCAGCTGCAATGTCAGGTGAATTCATGGACAAAAAGATCATCGATACACTTATAATTGATAATATCATCAGCAGCACGCTGTTCAAACTGGGTGAAGTTGTGAGGAAATTACAGACAGGCGTTGTCCAGAATTATGCGTCTGTTGTACTTCTTGGAATAGGTTTGCTCATAGTTTTGCTCAGGCTCGGAGGAATATAAATGACCGCTTTAGTTCCACTGATGATCATAATTCCTTTAATAGGTGCAATAATCACTTTTCTGACAAGAACCAGAGAGCAGGCACGCTCAATAGCGTTATTGGCTTCAGGGATATCACTTGTTATATCCCTTATACTGTTTTTGCGATTTGACAGTACGGTTTCAACTATCCAGTTTGCCGAATCATACCCATGGATCAGCAGTCTTGGAATAAACCTGAAATTCGGTCTTGACGGGATAGGATTGCCGCTTGTGCTTCTTTCAAACATAGTCATCCCGCTCACTGTCTTATTTGCATGGGGAGAGACGAAGGAGGCGAACAAGTTCTACGGCCTGATTCTTCTTGAGCAGGTCGGCGTACTTGGAGTATTTACCTCTCTTGATTTCTTTGTGTTCTACATTTTCTGGGAGATCGTTTTGATACCAATGTACTTCCTGATAAGCATCTGGGGAGGACCAAGAAAGGATTACTCTGCGATAAAGTTCTTTATATATACGCATGTAGCAAGTTTAGTGATGCTGCTTGCAATATTTGCACTTTATTTCAATGCATGGCATATTACGGGCATTTTCAATTTTGACATGTTCCACCTGCTCAAGAACTACTCTTTACTTGAAGGATGGCTCATAACAAATGTGATCTCGATAAAAGACGCAATATTCGTTGCTCTGCTATTTGGTTTCATCGTGAAGATGCCTGCAGTGCCGTTCCATACATGGCTTCCTGATGCGCACGTGGAAGCACCCACGGCAGGCAGTGTCATTCTTGCTGCCCTGCTGCTCAAGATGGGAGGATACGGTCTCTTCAGGGTGATGCTCCCGCTTCTTCCAAATTCTGATTCTCCCGAAAAAATGATCACACTAATGGCGATAATAGGGGTGTTGAGCATACTTTACGGCACTTTCCTGGCTCTTGCGCAGCGCGACCTCAAGAAGATGGTGGCTTATTCAAGTATAAGCCACATGGGCTACGTCACGCTTGGCGCAGCCGCTCTTGTTCCTCTTTCTGTGAGCGGGGCAATGTTCCAGCAGTTCTCCCACGGTCTTATCACATGCGTGCTTTTCATGTCGTGCGGCGTAATCCAGCATGGTGCAGGTACCAGGATCATCCCTGACCTTGGAGGCATAGCAAGATACATGCCAAAGCTCACTTTCCTGATGATGGCTGGTTTCCTTGCCTCACTTGGATTGCCGGGTATGAGCGGTTTCATAGCAGAATTTCTGGTGCTTGTTCATTCTTATTTCACGCTGCCTACTTTTGTGATACTTGCGCTCTTTGGCATCGTGTTCACAGCAGGTTACCATCTGTGGGCAATGCAGAGAGCAATGTTTGGTACGTATAACGAAAAGCTCGGACACGTACATGATGGGGCAAGCTATGAGATAGTTTCCATGGCTATACTTGTACTCTTGATCATATTCTTTGGGCTCAATCCTGCTCCTGTGCTTGACATGATGACCACGAATGCATACCTGCTGTTAGAACCATTAAAATCTGTTGTGCTGACAGGGGTGATAACATGAACTATATTTTACTTGCACCAGAGATACTTCTTACATTATTAGCATTGGTAATCGTGTTAATGGGGCTTTTGATTAGTGATAGGTCAAAGAATATGCTGGGATACGTAAGTGCAGCCGGACTTGGAGCTGCTATTGTATATATTCTTGGCACAAAAGGTGAAGGGAGGTTCTTCTATGAAGCGTTAGTAGTTGATTCGCTGTCACAGTTCTTCAAACTAATATTCGTTGTAGTATCGCTGCTTGTTGTGATAGCTTCTATAAAATATTTCGAGAACAACCGCAACCAGGATGAGTATTATGCTCTCCTTCTTCTTGCTACTGTGGGAATGATGGTAGTGGCATCTGCGAATGACCTTGTTGTTCTCTTTGTGGGATTTGAGCTTGCAAGCATGTCGACGTACGTATTAGCAGGTTTTGAGAAAAAGAACCCGGCATCCCTTGAAGCTGCATTAAAATATTTCATCATAGGCTCGCTCTCCTCTGCAATAATGCTGTTCGGTATGTCGCTTGTGTATGGTGCAACAGGTTCTACAAATATTCCTGCAATCATTGAGTTTTTCACAGGTAACAGTGTAACAAGCCTTGATATAATTGCCGTGCTCTTCCTTGTTGCCGGGTTTGGTTTCAAGATGGCATTAGTGCCGTTCCACATGTGGGCGCCAGATACATACGAAGGTTCGCCTTCTGTGGTCTCTGCTCTTCTCGCTGCTGGATCAAAGAAGATGGGTTTTGTTGCTGCCTTTCGGATTCTCGTATTGCTCGCCGTGGCAGCACCACCATTACGTATGGATATTCAGATGGCTTTTGCGATTCTTGTACTAATCAGTATGACATACGGTAATATTGTGGCAATCTCGCAAAAAAGTATCAAGCGGATGCTGGCGTATTCTTCGATAGCACAGGCAGGCTACATAGCATTAGCGTTTGTTGTTATCACGCCAATGTCGATTGCCGGAGGTGCACTGCTTGCTCTTGGTCATGCGTTCATGAAAGGCGGTGCGTTCATTGCAGTAGCCGTGGTAGGATATATGGTTTTATCTGATAATAAGAATGCAAAGAACACAGATGACATAGAGCATTTCGCAGGTCTTGGGAAGCGCGCTCCAATAACAGCGTTTGCAATGCTTGTGTTCCTTCTTGCTCTTGCCGGCATCCCGCCATCAGCCGGCTTTGTAGGAAAGTTCGTTATTTTCTATGCAGTCACGATTGAGGCTGTGAGCCAGGCAAGCAGCTGGTTATTATTTATTGTGATTGTTGCTATATTGAACAGCGCCCTCTCCATTTATTACTATGCACGAGTGGTAAAGTACATGTATGTGCATCCTCCAGGCGGAAATAAAATAAAAGAGCCTGCGCCATATGTTGCTGCAATAGTGCTGGCTTTGATAGGAACGATTGGTATAGGATTATACCCTGAGCCGTTCATCGAGATGGCGATGAACGCTGCAAGGGTTTTAGGAGTGTGAGCTTATGGCTGACTGCGATCTATGCGGCGTTGCAAGACCCACGCTGTGCCCTGTATGGGTGAATGACACACGTGTTTTAACTGCATACCCTACAGGTACGTGGAGAGGCATAAACGAGGAATGTCTTTATAGCTGCCATGAGGCAAATGTTAAGAGGATTCCTTCAAATGCTAAGAAATGCGATCTATGCGGTATAAAAAATAGTTCTCTTTTCGTAGCAAAGATACAGGTACCGATTTTTCAAGAACCCTATCACAGGGAGATCGACAAGGCTTTATGCGAGAGCTGTCTTCTCGCCTGTGAGGATACGATAAAAAGAAGGGAAGCTGAGAAAGAAGGGCATCATCACTGAGGTTATATCAGTTTGGCAATGAATGCTAAGTCCGATAGACTTACTATAAAAGAATTTCCTGCCAACGAAAGACCCAGGGAGAGGCTTGCAGAGTATGGAGCAGAGAAGCTATCAAACGCTGAGTTATTGGCTATAGTTCTAAGGTCTGGACCAAAAGGAGAAACTGCAATAGATACCGCAAACAGACTGTTGAAAGAATACGAAGGACAATTGAGATATATTTTTTTAGCAGATTTGAAAGAACTTGAAAACATGAAGGGAGTGGGGTTTACAAGGGGAGTTCAATTGAAGGCTTGTTTTGAACTGGCTAAACGGTTATTTGAATCAAATATTGAGCAAAAACAGATAGTATATCCTCAGGATGTTGTAAATATTATGTTGCCTGATTTAAAGTTTGAAAAACAAGAAAAGCTATATGTTTTACTATTAGGAGCCAAAAATAATCTTATTTCGAAAAAACTGGTCGCTATAGGTGGACAGGATTATAATACTTTTAAGCCAAAAGAAGTATTACATTTGGCAGCGAAAGAAAATGCTAACTCACTTATTTTAGTGCATAATCATCCCAGCGGGGATCCGACACCGAGTAAACAGGATATTGAAATCACGCAGAAGATTATAGATGCAGGGAAGGTTATTGGTATTTCTGTTCATGACCACATACTTATAGGTGATGGAAGATATATTAGTTTAAAAGATGAGGGTACAAAGGTGATAAGGTGGTATTAATTAATGAACTTGTGAGACCCAGAGAAGAGGTACTAACCGAAGGCATTGAAGGTCGGGTGGATGTCTATAAAGCACTATCAGGTGAAGGTATCGAAGGAGATGCGCAGAAATTCTTAGAGGTCACGTACCTTACTGAGCCGCTAAAAGAAGTTATAGACGAAATAAGGATGAAATTAGAAAAGAAGAAAGGGTCTAAAGGTGTATATGCATTCGCAGGAGGTTTTGGCTCAGGGAAATCCCATCATATTCTCTCTCTTTATCATATGTTTGGGTCGCCAGAGGTTGGAGGAGAATGGCTGAGAACTCAAGAGTACGATTTTGAAATTCCTACGAATGTTAAGTCTGTATTAGTTCAAGCGTTGAAAATCAATCCAGACTATCTTTGGGAGCCTATTTTTGAAGCACTTGGACATAAAGATCTAAACGAGAAAATAAAGAGATTCCCTACGCACGACGACATTAAAAAGGCAATAGGCAGCGAGCCAGTGATGATATTTCTCGATGAGATAGAGCCCTGGTTTGATGCGCTTAAAGACGAACAACTTGAAAATAGAAATTTGAACTTTCTCCAGAATTTAATTGAAGTTGCATCTAATACAGAAACGAAGTTGTTTGTTTTTATCTGCATTCTTCCAGAATCGTTAGTCAGAACTCAAGCAATAAAAGGAAAAGTAAATCGA
Organism: uncultured Candidatus Methanoperedens sp.; assembly: GCA_964431955.1. Taxonomy (GTDB): domain Archaea; phylum Halobacteriota; class Methanosarcinia; order Methanosarcinales; family Methanoperedenaceae; genus Methanoperedens. The sequence continues at coordinate 9,721 of CAYSLW010000025.1, forward strand.
GACTTTATTTACTGGAAGAATCTTTATGAAATAAAAGAAAAAGATCAAATCATTCTTTACAGATTATTTCATATTGAAGATAAGAAAGCCAATGAAGAAAAAATCGAGAATCTGATTGAGGATTTGATTTCAAAGTACAGGCAATCAGGAATTTTCAAAGATAAGTCCATTGATACAAGAAAAAGAATAGATGAATTTAAAGAAAATATCAGCAGGTCGTATCCTTTTCATCCACAGGTTCTTGAGACTCTTTTTGATAAATATGGGTCATCAACAGCATATCAAAGAACAAGAGGAGTACTCTATTTACTTTCTCGGGTAATAAAAGACTATTGCGATAAAAAAGAGATTATTTTATTATCCGACATTAACCCAGAAAAATACTCAGATCTGTCCAAACTTGATACGGACTTATCAGAAAAAGCCGTCGAAGATATAAGAAAAACACGAGAATTACGAGTGAAATTCTCTGATAAAATTATTCCTGTAGTATTTGTCAGATCTTTAGGCGCACTTGCCACACAGGGCGCCTCGAAAGAAGATATATTATATGGTTGTATTGATTCCAGCATAAATATCAATGAAATAGATACGGGCTTATTGGAAATTCTCAGCACAGCGCCTCATATCCATGAGCGTGAAGGAAAATACGTTTTACAAAAGGAAGTCAACGTACTTGTTTTAATTGAGAACGAAGCCCGCTTATTAAAGGATAAACCTACTATTACCGAGAAAATTGCTGAAATAATAAAGGATGAAATAAAGGTGGAGAAGGTAAAGACAGCGTGTTACGAAATAGATGGTATCGAAGATAAGAATCAGACGAAAATTGTGTTCTCGCTGGTAGAAAAAAGCGAGGATGAACTAAGGGAAATATTTGCTTCCAGGACTTATCAGAATCGTATTATTTTTGTGAATCCTAAATGCAAAGATGTTTTGAAATCGAATGGGTTGAATATGAATATTGCTCGCATCATTGCAATTGACGAGATGCTTCCCAAATTTGATAAATATAAAAAGACGCTGGAAAGCAGGAAAGAGCATAATTTGCTTGAAATCAAAAAGAAATTGAAAGAGAAGTATGGAAAAATCGTTCACTGGCAGGATTCAGGTACATTCATGCCAGTTGCCATAGAATTCGACAGCGGTAAGATTGCAAAGAAACTGGAAGAAATATACGACCTGAGTACATTTAAGGAGAAAATAATGTTTCTCCTCAACAAAAGGGAGATTGGAGAGACGCTGACCGTTGGAGATGTAAAACTGCATTTTTACAAAACAAGGGGTTTTCCTGTAGTATTGGACGAGGCTCTATTCAAAAAAGCAATAGAAAGTTTGATCAATGAAGAAAAAGTTGTGGTAGTTTCCGGTTCAGATGTGTACCGTAAAGGAAAAGTAATTGTTGTTTTAAGGGATGATTATATCATTGCAAAACCTGACGAAGTTGAGGAAGAGAAAGGCGGTGTTGGGGTGGGTGAAAGAACTACAATAAAGATGAGAGCGCCGACAGGCTTTATAGCTCCTACAGAAAAACCCTACTCTACCGAGACCCCAGAATCTTTAGAAACATTGCGTAGCGAAGCAAAAGTTCCACAAGGTTTGGAAGAATTCAATTTTGAAGATTTTACCATCGACGAGAGCAAGCCATGGTCTTTACAGAGCCATCTGGAGAGTGAATTGGACGAGTCCAGAGATGTTAGAGAGATAGGCGTAACTCTAAAGGGTAAATTCAAAGGCAAAGATATGAAAAACATCATCAATGAGATGATTGAAAAGCACGAGGATGAAATCATCTCGATGAAAATAAGCGCCAAGGTAATCAAGAATGATTGACATCTCTCATGAGTTCATAAAGCGTCTTGCTGAATCAGAAGATGCTTTGGATGTGATATGGGATTTTCTTATTAAAGAGGTATGGATACCTGAGGCGCCAATTTCACGATATTACAATAAAAACGAGAAGAGAACAAGTGATTTTGAGCGACATATACGAGATATTTATTTTGAAGTATATGACGAAATAATAAAAAGAGCCTCTGAAAGAAGGCAGGAACTCAGAAAGGTAATAGATGGGGGTAAAGTTGCCTTAGCTGTATGCGATGGTCTGAGCATTCGAGAAGCGAATTTGTTGGTAAGTGATTTGAAGAATAATGGTTTTTTAATCGAGAAATATACATACGAGATTTCCCATCTTCCATCAGATACAACGACATTTACGCCAGATATGTTTGAAATAGCGGCGCCTTCTGCTTTAAGAGCATCAGAGAAGTGGAAAAATCGAAGTATATATCTTGAGGATTTAACAACAGATCATCCAATTCCCTATGGCGATAACATTCTATTATTCTCAAGATACCCTGATAAAGCATTTGACAGCGTATCTGCAAAAATAGGGGAATCATTAGAACAGATTTATAAGGAAACTGCAGGATTGCTTCTGGATTATTTGAAGAAAATTGAGGCAGAAAAAGTGGTCATAACCTCAGACCATGGCTACTGTACAAAACAGCCGGGAGCGAACTGGGAGGTTCCAAAGGGGGAGAAAGAGATATATCAGGAGGTATTTGGTTTGGGTCGATTTAAGAGAGTATCGGAGATATTTGGGGATATGGAAGAGAAAGTAAAAGAGGTTGAGGAAAAAACTAACAGAATTAAGATTCTTGATGAGCATGCTATCATAAACGGCAGGTATATATGGCCTGTTCCTGGTGACCAGAAACGTATCTATCACGGTGGTATTTCTTTTATGGAAAATTTTGTGCCTTTTATTGTAGCAAAGCGGGGAGATAAATGAAATATATTGAAAGAGATTTTCCAATTGAAAGGCTGAACGAGATTGCAAGGAAAGAAAGTGTTGTATCACTTAAAAAACCAGTTTATTTGATCCATCGATGGTGGGCTCGAAGATTGGGCTCTGTATTTCGCATGATTCTTTTAACCTCTTTTCTTGAATGGGAGGATATGGAAAAAGAGGCAAGAAAAAAGCTTGGTATAGGTGAGAAAGAGGCTCAGGATGAGGAAATGGAAAAACTGGTAAGAGAAAAGATGGAAGAGCTTCTTTGGGAAAAATTCTATTCAAAGAACGATTTTGGCGGTAAAATTGTTCTTGATCCATTCATGGGCGGTGGAGCTACAATCGTAGAAAGCTTAAGACTTAGATTAAAACCTATAGGCATAGATATCAATCCAGTAGCGTGGTTTGTTACAAAGAAAGAGGTTGAGCCTTTGGATTTAGAAAAATTTGAAGAAGAATTTAAGAAACTTGAAAAAAGCGTGGGTGAAAAAATAAAACCATATTACAAGACTCACTGCCCTATATGTGAAAAAGCGAAAAACAGAGACTATGAATGGAATGGAGAAAGCAATGAACTGGCGGATGTCATGTATGTTTTCTGGGTGAATAAGGTAAAATGTCTTAATCCGCAGTGCAAAAAAGATGTTCTTTTGTTTCCAAGTTTCAAGATTGCCACAAAGAAAAGTGGAAAAGGAACTACTCATACAATATTCTGTCCGAAGTGCAGGCATATCTTTGACGCAGAAAAGGATGATGCAGAAATAGGATGCCCAGAATGTAGCTTTGGATTTATTCCAGATTCGGGATATGTTTCTGGAGGAAAATATCACTGCCCTCATTGCGACCAAAAATACAATGTTCTTGATTCCGTTAGAAAGAGCGGAAATATTCCTGAGAGGGAGATGTATGCTGTTGAATACTACTGCTCAGTTCATGGCAGAGGTTACAAAAATGCTGATGAGTATGATATTGAACTCTTTGAAAAGGCAAAGCAGAAACTTGAGGGGCAGTGGGATGATTTAATCGGAAAATACATTCCAGACCAAGAGATTCCAGACGGTCAAGAAACACACAGGTTATTCGGATACAATTATCGATATTTTTATGAGATGTTCAACCAGAGACAATTGCTGTGTATTAGCAGTCTCTTAAAAGAGATATTATTAAGTGTTGACGACCAGAATATTAAAGAATATTTCCTCGCTACTTTTTCTACCATTCTTGAATACAACAATATGCTTTGCAGATATGTTCAAACGATGCGTTACTTAGAAAATCTATTTTCTCTTCATGCTTATCAACCGAAAAATGATCCTTTAGAGAATAATCTTTGGGGTATAAAAACAGGTCCAGGAAAAGGTACCTTTGAAGGATATGTCAATAAAACTATTCGCTCTAAAAAATATTGTTACGAACCTTATGAATATAAGATTTCACAGGTAGAAGGAAAAGCTGTTGATAAAATTTATACAAAAGATCCTATGATTACACAATCTTCAAACGATGTTACTCTATTAGCCCAAACCTCAGAAGACCTCTCTTTTATAAGACATAAAATCGACG
>CAYSLW010000026.1:0-7550 GCA_964431955.1 uncultured Candidatus Methanoperedens sp.
ACTGCGGATACTATTGTCACTCCCATGAGTATCAATGTTACCAACAGTATACTTATTGCTTTACTCTTCATATTTTTATTTCCTCCTTTAATTTTTTTTTCTATCCCGGAGGCAAAACCTGGCAAGCTTTAAGTGATTTCAAAGCATACCTGACCATGCCTTCGGGCACTTGGGGTTCGGGCATCCCCTTTGAATACACTGAACCCCATACACTATTTTTTGTACAGGATTTATTCATCCGTACACCAACTTAGTTTCATGTAATGTATATAAATTTATCGTTTTTTTATTTTTCAATGAAAAATTCAGAAAAGAAATATTTATATTAACAAAAAATATATATCAAAATTAGAAAAACGGTTAGTTAAAACAAATTAAAATACGGAGGAGTTGGAATTTTCAATAACAATCCATACATATCAATCCTTAAATTAAAAGGAAGTATCGTTGACGTTTCTGTAGTAGCAGCAACCTGCGCCATTTTAGGAGTATGGGACTACCGAGCGGCTATTGCAATCCTTGCAGGAATTATGATTCACAGCGGGTGCGACATAATAAACGATATCTATGACATCGAGATAGACAAAATATGCAAACCAAATGGAGCTATCGCCTCTGGTCAAATCTCCTTGAAAAATGCATGGATATACATGATGTCGCTATTTTCAACCGCACTCGTTCTTTCGCTCAACCTGAGCCCGATACTATTTGCTTGTTTCTTAACAGGAATCATTATCGGCGGCATCATGTATTCGCATCCCTTATTTCGGTTCAAAGACAAACCCGGCATTGCGATGGCGGATATGGCATTTTGTTTCGCTCTGGAATCAATAGGCGTCTGGAGTATATACTCACCTGTAAATAGCGATAGCCTTCTGGTTGCCGCCTACATATTCGTGCTGGTATTCTCCCTGACATTCATGAAGGATTTCAAGGATGTGGCAGGTGATGTCAATTCACTGCCGCTGCTGCTCGGCATTCGCCAGGCGGCAAGGGTATGCAGCGTGCTGACGTTACTACCGCTTTTCCCATTGATATATGCAGTCACAAAATACCATTATTTAGCTCTGGCTGCTGTAATCTATGCCGTACTTATCGCAGGATGCATAAAAATCCTGATGGGAAATCCTGTAGCAGAAGGAAATCAACTGAAAGACAGAATGATTCTGGCATTAACCGTACCAAATTTTACCATGTTATTGCTGAAGATGGTAATATCTCTATAAAGCCAGATTATGCAGTTCCTTCAAAGCCTCGGCGCCTTCGCTCGTTTTTCCTATCTGGAAAAATTCTTTCAGTTTTTTTATTGCAGGCTTATCGATGAAGAAATCACTTATTGTTTTGTATTTATTTATAAGCAGGCTTACTTTTATATTGGGATACCTGCTGACAAGATAATTCTTACAATAAACCGCAGCATCCTGATCCGATGTCGCCCTGCCAATTATTATCGCCATCGTCTTGTCACCAAAACAGTGGTAGACATCCTGCAGGACAACACAACCTGAGAGCGTCTGCGTAACAACAATGTCCCCCTGCTTCGATGAATATTCATCTGCCATTATTATATGCCTTTTCTCAATCTCAAGCAGTTGTTCTTCATTTTCCGCTTCAGCCAGCACGATAAATTCAGTTGCCAGCCCTGCACGCTTCCAGTTGGGGACAATGGTATATCGACCGATTATCCCTTCCTGCTGCATGGTGCGCGTATGATATGCTGCAGAATTTCCGTCTTTGAATTTCAGGATTTTAGCAAGCTCTGCATTGGTTATTTTACTGTCGGCAAGCAAGGTCAGCAGGATGAACATATCGGTTTCGTTTAAATGCGATACTTCGGATATTGTTTGCGCGATTTTTTTAACTCGGTCTGAAATTATTTCATTCATTGTAAGTAATCAACGATACTATTTATTCGTTTAACTAAAATAAGTTTTCGCATAAAAAAATATAGGGGTTTCATTCAACCCCCCTAAACCGGATTTTGTTACTGATATATAAAGTTCTCAGATATCTTGTTGTATTTCTCCAGTTCCTTCTTTGAATACGGCTTCACTTTTACCATCGCATCCCTGAAATTATGATACCCTACTTTCATTCCCATAGCAGAGTTTTCATCCACTGGTTTACCTGAATTCACATGCTCTCTTATAGCAAGTATCGCGGCTTCGTTGCAAACAGATGCGATATCCGCGCCCGTGAACCCATCTGTATCCTCGGCAAGTTTATTGAGGTCAACATCGCTATTAAGGGGAGTCTTTGAGGTATGGACTTTGAATATCTCGTACCTCGCTTCTTTATCTGGCGGGGTGACATAGACAAGCCTGTCAATCCTTCCGGGTCTTAAAAGCGCAGGGTCTATGATGTCGGGTCTATTCGTTGCTGCTATAACTGTAATGTTGTGTAATTCCTCGAGCCCGTCTATCTCGGATAGCATCTGGCTGATAACCCTTTCTGAAACATGGGAATCAGAGCCAGCACCCCGCGTCGGTGCTATGGAGTCAATCTCGTCAAAGAAGATGATGCAGGGGGCTGCCTGCTTTGCTTTCCTGAAGGTCTCACGCACCGCTTTCTCGCTCTCGCCCACCCATTTGCTCAGGAATTCCGGACCTTTCACGCTTATGAAATTCGCCTCGCTCTCGGTAGCTACTGCTTTTGCAAGCATGGTCTTGCCTGTTCCCGGTGCGCCATAGAGCAGGATGCCCTTCGGGGGGTGGGCACCTGATTGTTTAAACAGCATCGAGTATTTCATTGGCCACTCCACAGCCTCTTTTAATTCCTGCTTTGCGTCTTCGAGCCCACCAATGTCGCTCCAGTGGATATTGGGCGACTCGATGAACACCTCGCGCAGCGCAGATGGGTTCATTTCACGCAGGGCATTATTAAAGTCGTCACCGGTTACGGTCATCTTGTTCAGTATCTCAGCCGGGATACTCGGCACTTCGAGGTCAAGCTCAGGCAGTACGCGCCGAATAGAATTCATGGCAGCCTCGCGTGCAAGCGCAGCGAGGTCAGCCCCCACAAAACCGTGTGTGAGGTCGGAGAATTTTTCAAGTTTCACGTCCTCGGAGAGCGGCATTCCTCGTGTATGGATTTGTAATATTTCAAGGCGCGCTTTCCTGTCAGGCACCCCGATTTCAATCTCGCGGTCAAATCTGCCCGGGCGCCGAAGCGCAGGGTCAATGGCATTCGGTCTGTTCGTTGCACCTATGACCACGACCTTTCCTCTTGCCTTAAGACCGTCCATCACCGCAAGTAATTGAGCTACCACGCGCCGCTCTACTTCGCCTGTGACTTCTTCTCGCTTTGGGGCAATGCTGTCTATCTCGTCTATGAGTATTATACTGGGCGCATTATCCTCTGCCTGCTGGAAAATCTCACGCAGCCTTTCCTCGGATTCGCCGTAGAACTTGCTCATAATCTCAGGACCGCTCAGTGTCAGGAAATTTGCATTGGTCTCTGAGGCGAGGGCTTTTGCCAGAAGCGTTTTGCCTGTGCCCGGAGTACCGTGGAGCAGAACACCCTTTGGTGCTTCTACACCGAGGCGCTCGAAAATCTCAGGGTGGCGAAGCGGAAGCTCTATCATCTCCCTTACTTTTCTGACCTCATCTCCGAGCCCGCCTATATCTTCATACGAAACCCTTGGAATTGAGGGCATCTCTTTTGCGGGTTTATCGCTGATTCCTATAGTAGTTCCAGAGGTGATTATAACTGAGTCTGTAACGGGCTTTATGGATACCACTACAAGGTCAACCCGCCTGCCCATTATGTTCAATTCCACTACATCTCCACGAGTGATTGCACGCCCTTCAAGATTGTGCGCCAGATATGCCTCGCCGCCCTGGATTTTTAAAGGCTGGGTGGGTGAGAACAGGATTTTTTCAGCGGGCGCGGTGTGTATCTTTCGAATCCGCACCCTGTCATCGATACTTACGCCTGCATTCCGCCTCACCATGCCATCGATGCGTATCGCTCCTGAGTTGCTATCCTCAGGATAACCCGGCCATATTATTGCTGCAGTCCTTTTTTTGCCTTCAATACCTATGACATCGCCTGTTTGCAGTCCAAGGTCGTAAGCCACCACAGGGTCTATCCGCGCAATACCTCTACCTGCGTCGTAGGGTTTTGCTTCAACCACTTTCAAAGCCACGGTTTTATCTTTTTTATCCATATATACCTTGTTAATAATCCCCGTATTTAAATACGGGGTTTTACTCGATTTTTACAGTCTTTCCTTTTGGTTTTGGAGCTTCTTTGAGTTTAAGGGTCACTTCCAGAACGCCGTTGTTATATTTTGCTCTGGCGCTGTCAGGGTCAACAGGGCAGGGAGTATTTACGCTTTTATAGTATTTCCTGCCCTCGCTATCCGCTTTTATTATAACTTCTGTCTCGGTTGCATTGAGTTCGATGTATTCTTTCTTGATCCCCGGCATTTCTGCCGTTATATTGAGTTCATTATTCTTTTCATCAATCATCGAACTTGTAAAGGGTTCTCTCGCGTGCTCTGTTTCCCTGGCACTTAACTCATTACCTGCCGGCATTACGTTCCCGAAGCGCTCTACATGCGGCACGCCGTCGGGACCGACCTGCATGCTGAATCCGAAAACTTTGGGCTCACCGGATGAGTGCATCACGCGGTTAATCAGTTCATTCATCTCTTCAAGCTCTTCAAAAAATCCCTTTTCGGGTCTTCTCCATCCTCTAAACATTTTTTTCTAACCTCAATTAATTCATTTTTGTCTATGTTTATATTCTTTAGCCTATACTGTAGTTATTTCTTTCCTCTCTTATCAGTTCTTTTTCTACCATTTTTGCTAGATATTCCTCAAGCACATATTCGGGTATTCCAAGCTGCATGGACAACGCACGCTGGTTCATTGGTCCTTTTAACAGGGCACAGAGTATTTCAGCCTCGATATTATCATTCGCCACTTCCTCGATGGCGTCCATGCTCTGTCCCATAGAATCTGTTATGCTTGCCTGGACTTCCTGATACTCCTGCATTACCCGCTGCCTGTGTTCCAGAAGCCCCTGTATCTCGCCATAAAGGTTTTTTAACCCCGCTATCGCGGAAAAAGCTTTCGCATGACGTTTTGACGCGCTGAAAGCTACGGTCGTGGTCTCCACTTCAAAGGAGTAAGGCGACACAAATACCTCAAGACGGAGGTTGTCTGTTATATGGAAGTATTTGCGCCGCTGCTCATCTATGTTGGCTTCAATCAGACCTGCCCGCTCAAGAAGCAGAAGATGACCGAGTATGGCTTTGGCGCCCACATCAAGCCTCTCTGCTATCTCGCTCATGTAGCATGGGCGTGTTGCCAGAAGATGCAGGATTTTCCTGCGGTTCTCGTTCCCGAGTATATCCAACAATTGTGCTGATTCCATGTCTGTGCTTCACCCCGAGTTAGTGACTTGAGGTTACTAACCTTAGGTTAGTGATGATAGTATATAAAGGTAACGCAAGAAGCACTTTGAAAAATTATAAATAATGTTCTCAGATGGATTTATAACACATAAGTAAATAAACATTAAAAAAATGACCCGTACAAATTCATTTTCAGACCCAAGAGACCTGCTCGTGCACCTGGGCTATCACGAGAGCAGCATACAGAATATCCTGCATGAACTCGATATTTTATTCCAGGAGATAGGCTTCAATGAGCTAAAACAAACTGCATACTCAGCGCAGGAAGCAAAAGATACAGCAGCATTAATCAGCTCGCTAAAAGAATTAATGCTTCAATTAGAAAACAAAGGCTGCTACCGCCCCGACTATCCCACAAAACTGATCAAGCTTCTTGTTAATGGCTTAAATCATAAGAACGAGGACATCTTTGCGCTCCTCGAAAAAGCCAGCATCCCTGAAAAAGACAAAATGAAAGAACAGGAATTCCTTGCCTCCTGCGCCGCAATCACCCAGCTTGGCTATATACTATTGAGATGCCTTGTTTCCGAGGTAAAAGCAGCGAGCGCAGGACCGCATGTCTTTCTCGCCATAGACGGTTTATATCCTGATGCAATGATTTTCGTGGATTTCAGCATCGATTCGATCATGGAAATAAATACACTTCGCTACAATCGTAAAGAAAATAATTATCACCTGAAAAATACCGAGGGATTGGATAATAAAACTTCCGCACTTCTTGATCAGTATTACTCCTTTTTCCAGTTAACGAGGGGCATAGGACTGAGCCATAATATCCATAACAACCTCGGCATTACTTACGATAGATTAGGCAGATACGAGGAAGCATTAGAAGAGCTCAAGACCGCTCTGCGGCTTAATCCGGGTTATATCGAAGTCCACAATAATCTTGCCGTAACCTATGATAAGATGGGAAAGCGTGAAGAATCGCTAAGGCAGCTTCATGAGGCGCTCAGGCTCAATCCCGCTTATGCAGAAGCGCACAGCAACCTCGGCAACCTCTTTGCTAAATCAGGCAGATACGAAGAGGCGACAGAAGAGCTAAAGCAGGCGCTCAGATTTAACCCAGGCTATGCAATTGCTCACAATAGCCTGGGGCATATCTACGCGCTGCAAAATAAAAACCAGGAGGCTGTCATTGAGTTCAGGGAGGCGCTCAGGCTCGACCCGGATTATGCCCCTGCCCACAGCAATCTTGGCAGCATCTTCGCAGAGCTTGGCAAATATGAGGAGGCACTCAAGGAGTTTCAGGAAGCTTTGAGGCTTGACGCCGAATCCCCAGAGGTTTATCACGGCATCGGGTCGGTCTATTACAGCCTCGGCAGTTATGAGAGGGCTGCTCAGGCATTGATAAGGGCAGTTTATCTCGACCCAGAAATCCTTGAATGCGTGCCTGAAAAGTTACTTCTTAAAGTGAGACAGGGCGTTTCAAGGTCAAAGGAAAAATTTCGTTAAATATATGTAGAGGCATTGTAATTTATTCATTCAAAACATCCAGGGAGAACAAAAAATGACAGATGATAACGTAGTGTATATCGGAAACAAACCAGTGATGAACTATGTACTTGCAGTAGTTACGCAATTTAACAGAGGAGCATCGGAAGTTGCAGTCAAAGCAAGAGGAAAAGCAATATCAAGGGCGGTGGACGCAGTAGAAGTTACAAAGAATAGATTTTTAGAAGGTGCCAAAATAAAGGATATAAAGATTGGTACGGAGAAAATTGCCACGGATAGAGGGGAATCAAACGTTTCCATAATAGAAATAGTGATGACTAAATAGCGAAGAGAAACATATTTAGAACACGGCACCTATTCAGAGCCAGATGACAATTCTTGACATAACGAGAAAAATCATAAAAGAAGGTCCCATCTGCGACCACTGCCTCGGAAGACAGTTCGCAAAACTCTCGACAGGGCTATCCAATGACCAGCGCGGAAGAGCCTTGAAGCTTGTGCTTGCCATGCAGGCAAGCGCAGAAAAAGATAATGAAATGCTGGATGAGCTTGCAAAGAGCGCAAAGACCCCGCATTTAAATGCGGGGATTAAATGCTGGGTTTGCAATAACCTGTTCGAGCATCTTGATTCATGGGCTGAAAAAACAGTTCTTGCACTTTCTGATTACGGGTA
>CAYSLW010000026.1:7650-13764 GCA_964431955.1 uncultured Candidatus Methanoperedens sp.
AGCATCTTGATTCATGGGCTGAAAAAACAGTTCTTGCACTTTCTGATTACGGGTATGATAATTTTCTTGTTGGAACAAAGATGACAGGTCTATTAGCCGAGAACGAAGAAATAGTCTGGGCAGGGAGCGGAACTACATTTGCAGAACCGCTTAAAACCGAGTTGAACAGGGAAGTCGGAAAACGTGTTGAAAAGCTCACAGGTAAGAGGGCAAACCTCAAAAAACCACAAATCGTGGCGCTCCTTGACCTTGAAAATAATAAAGTTGAACTTGAGGTAAATTCGCTGTACATATACGGCAGGTACCGGAAACTCATCCGTGGAATACCCCAGACACGGTGGCACTGCAGGGAGTGCGAAGGTCGGGGGTGCGAGCGGTGCGACAACACAGGCAAGATGTATCAGGAATCTGTGGATGAACTAATAAAGCCGCATGTTATAGCCACTGCAGACTGCGAAGATACCACCTTCCACGGCGCAGGGCGCGAGGATATCGATGCATTGATGCTGGGAGATGGTAGACCGTTTGTGGTTGAGGCAAAGAAGCCGCACATAAGGAGCATAGATTTAGACGCGCTCGGCAGAGAGATTAACAGCAAAGCAGAAGGAAAAATCGAGGTTCTGGGGCTCAGATTCGTTGAAAGCGAAACAGTCGAACAGCTAAAATCCATGAAAGCAGATAAAATTTATCGTCTTAAGATTGAACACGGCACAACCGAGGAAAAACTTAAATCATCCCTTGACATAATATGTGGAACCCCCATCAAACAGAAAACACCCACAAGAGTGCTTCATCGGCGTGCAGACCTTGAACGAATGCGTCGCGTGCGCTCCGCGGAGCTTGAATCATTTGATACGAATACCGCAGTGATTACAGTCCATTGCGAAGGAGGGCTCTATGTCAAGGAGCTGGTTTCTGGCGATGGAGGGCGTACTGTACCCGGCATTGCTGCCCTGACCGGAAGTGAGGCAAAAGTTATAGAACTTGAAGTGATAAAAGTAGGATTATTCGGAGGAATATTATGGCAAAAACCCACGGAACAAGAAGAAAATCACGATATAAACTCAAAAAAACAGTAAGAGAGAAAGGATTATCTCCGATTAGCCGAGCGATACAGGAATTCGTTGAAGGGGATATTGTAAACATCGATCTTGACCCGGGTATGCAGGATGGGATGCCGCACCCCAAGTTCCAGGGAAGGACAGGAAAAGTCAAGGGTCAGCGGGGTAGAGCCTATATCGTTGAAGTCCGCGATGGCGGGTTAATGAAAGAGGTAATCGCTCTGCCTGAGCATTTGACCCCGCAGAAATAAGTGGTGACTTTATGAAAAACTTTAGGAAAGTTTTATCAAAAACCTTTGAAAAAGGTTTATCAAACGACGGGTATGGTGCGCCATACCCGAACACGCCCTCCCGAGGCGTGACTCGGGAAGGGTATGCTTCGCATACCCTATACCTCATAAAGCGAGGTGTCGCTAAAACTTTAGGAAAGTTTTATCAAACGAGGGGTATGCAAAGCATACCCCAACACCGGGTAAAGCGAGGTGTCGCTTTATGATAGTGAAGCAGATCATCAGTGAAGAGATATTGACTCTTGGCGAGGTTCGGAACGTGCTTGACCAGATAAAAAAGGAGAGGGAGACGGAGAGCAAGGAGCTTGGCTACGAACTTCGAAAAGCAATGTCCCATGCGGAAACATTTTCTAAGCTCGATGCAAAAAAATCCAGGGAACTAATGAACGATCTGCTGAAGCTTGAAAAAATGAAACCCGAGATAGCTGTAAGAATTGCGGACATTCTTCCAATGTCCAATGATGAGGTAAGATCGATTTATGCAAAAGAACGTTATACCCTCAGTGAAAATGAACTTAAACAAATCCTGGAACTGATAGCTAAGTTTACCTGAAGTCGGTGTAAAATTCTAATAATATTAACAGTTTGAGCAAGGACTATAGTGGTATTTAATGATAACCTTAGGGAAAAAACCGGAAAAAGAAGATATAGTATATATCCTTGATTATTTGCCTTATGGTCGTTCAGACGATGCCCGCCCGATGTATCAGAAAAAACCACTCGTTCAAGGCGTGGGAGAGAAGCATTTTGTTCTGATGGAGCTGATCCCCAAAGAGAACGCGGCACCAAAAACTCAGGACCGGGTTTATATAGGGGGAGGCGACCGTCCTGTGATTGACCATGTCAAGAGGCGTATCACGTATAATGAACTGACCCACTGCGCTCAGATAGAGCTTCCTTTTGTAGTAGAGAAAACAGTGCTTGCAAACGAAAGCAGGTTTCTGTCCTTCTTTAATGAAGCATATCCAATAACAACCCGGTTGCACATGCTTGAGTTACTGCCCGGGATAGGGAAAAAACTCATGTGGGGAATAATAGAAGAAAAAAAGAAGGGTACGTTTGCGAGCTTTAAAGACATAGTTGACAGGGTAAAAGGGCTTCATGCGCCAGAGAAACTCATTGCCCACAGGGTGCTGGACGAATTAAAGGATGACAATATAAAGTACAGGGTCTTCACAACCCCGATGCCGCCTAGAAGATGAAATGGTATAAAAAAGACCAGCATTTTTTAGTGGATGAGAGGATTCTAGATCGAATAACCGGATACGGGAGATTAAATAAACAAGATACTGTTCTGGAAATCGGCGCTGGTTACGGCAATCTCACCGAAAAACTTGCAGGTTGTGCATGCAAGGTTATAGCAATTGAAGCGGATGCCCAACTTGCCTCCTCTCTTACCATGTGGAAAAACGTTGAGGTCATAATAGGGGATGCCCTTAAAACAGAATTCCCATCTTTTAATAAAGTAATATCCAATCTCCCTTACTCCATTTCTTCTCCTGTTACCTTCAAACTGCTGCGGTACAAATTCGATCTCGGGATTCTGATGTACCAGTATGAATTTGCAAAGAGGATGGCTGCTTTACATAGCAGTAAAGATTACAGCAGGCTTTCCATTGCAGTACAGTATTATGCTGATGTTGAAATACTGGAAGTGGTGCCGAGGAGCGCATTCCGTACTCCTCCGCAGGTTAATTCTGCCATAGTAAAGCTCGTGCCGCGACCTGCGCCATATAAAGTGAAGGATGAAGGGTTTTTCATGAAATTTATCACCGCTGCTTTTTCCCAGAGAAGAAAAAAGCTCAGGAATGCTATATTAAATAATGCAGACTTTCTTGGAATCAAAGACATAGTCAGCGCATTAAAGAAACTCCCCGCGGAAATGACCGACAGAAGAGCTGAAACTTTGTCGCCTGAGGAACTGGCAAAGCTGGCTGACATCCTGGCTGATGAAAAAACTTAAAATACATGAATAATCATTACTTTTTTTCTCAAACATGTCCGGAAATCAGCTTTGCTATTTTCAGAAAAGATAATTACCCATAAAAAACGTTTGTATGTTATGAAAATTGCCGTTGTTTTTGACAGCGCAGGAACATTGCTCCGCATGTATCGCGTGGCAAAGAGCATAAAGACCGGCGAATATCTCGATGAAGTAGTGTCCACTGAGTTTGTGGGGAAAAAACCCTACTGCGCCATCCTGGTAATGCAGGTGGATTCAAACAAGCTCGTCATCTGTCCTCCTGAGATGCTGATTTCGGATTTTATCAAGAAATATAATATAGATATAGAAGTGGGATGCTCACGAGCACAGATTGATAAAACCACTGCTTTATCTGTGGTAAAGAACGATACAAGAGCTGCAATGTCCGACCTGCAGGACGTGATGGCTGCCGTCAAAAAGAGATGCAAGGATATTTTTTATATGGGTGTTGGGTTGATTATCGACATTGACAGGAAAAACATCCCGTACGTCATCTGCACGGGCGGGAAGGTATATTCCAATACCCATTTTGTGATAAATGCCCTTAATGAAAGGAATATAGACGCCTATATCGCTTCGGGCGACAGCATGCGTAATTTGGGAGCACTTGCAAATAATGTGAAGGTGCCTCTTGACCGGGTGTTCGAGATAGCCACGCCGAAGAAAAAAGAGGAGATTGTGAAGAGATTGAAACAAAGCTATGATAAGGTGGTTATGGTGGGGGATGGAATTAATGATATACTTGCAATGCGCGCCGCGGATTTGGGGGTGCTTTCTATCCAGCAGACCGGGAAATGCCCGCCTTTGCTTTGCGAGGAAGCGGATGTTGTTATAAGGGATATTAAGGAGATAATAGAGGTTATCGAGAAAGATATCTATTAACTCAAACATAATCCGAAAGATTTATAATATTAATTCGCTTATGTTTGAGATATGGAAGCGATTCTGCTAAAAATAAAATCAAGAAATAAATGGTGGGAAACCGGGGCAGTCCCGGAAAGAGAGAAAAAGCTGAAAAGGGAAGGGTACTTGAAGCTCATCCGCCCGACATTTGGCAACCGAAAAGTGCTTGGGATTATCGGGCTGCGGAGGACAGGAAAGACCACCCTGGTGGTTCAGGCAATAGACCATCTGCTAACTCAGGGAACAGCTCCTGAACAGATTTTGTATGTGCTGATGGAGGATGTTGCCGGCGATATAAAAACAATAGATGAACTGATCTCAAAATACAGGGACATCGCAGACGTAAATATGGATAAAGAAACATACATCTTCATAGATGAAATACACCTCATGAAAAACTGGCAGATGCAGTTGAAAAGCTACTATGAAGGTGGAAAAAAAATAAAGTTCATCGTAAGCAGCTCTTCTTCCACCCTTTTATATAAGGATGCGGTGGAAAGCCTTGTCGGCAGGATACAGTTCATATCGGTGGCACCGCTCTCTCTTGGGGAATTCCTTGATTTCCACGGAATAAAAATAGAGATAGAGCCGGACGCCGGCAGCTTAGAATTCGAGCCGCTTAAAAAGGCATACTTGAAATTGCACAGCGAGGAGATGCTGCGGATTTTTAAGGAATACATGAACGTGGGCGGGTATCCTGAGTGGTTTGAAATAAAAAACACGGACAGATGGAAAAAAACACTTGCCGAGGAATATTTAGCCCTCATCCTGTTCCGGGACGTGGTGCGCGTATTCAGGGCAAGAGACCCGGTTCTTCTGGAATCGCTTACAAGATATGCCGCGCTGAACTCCTCATCGAGAATGTATTACAGCAAATTAGCCAGCGAGACGGGCTCGGACATAGAAACCGTAAAACTGTACCTGAACTACCTTGCCACGGCGGGCATAATTCAGATTTCCAATTATTATACGCGCGGAAAAACAGAAAGCAGAAAGGAAAAAAAGATGTATTTCGGGGAGGCGGGCATGATGAACGCCCTCTATCCCATGGATGAGGGAAAAACGGTTGAAACTCTGGTAGCAATAAACCTCCTGCACGTGATAAGAAGGTCAGGGCATATATTTGAAAACCTTTTTTACTGGAAAAATAAGCACGAGGTTGATTGCGTTTTCGAGAGCAAAGGCTCGCTCCTGCCTGTGGAGGTAAAGTACAGGGAAGACCCCTCTATAATAGAAGGGCTGCTTGAGTTCATGGAAGATTATTCGGTTGACAGGGGCATTGTGGTGACGAAAGACCTGCTTGAGAGGAAAATAATTGATGGGAGAGAGATTATCTTCATACCAGCATGGCTTTTCCTTCTTGCGCTGGATTATGTGGGTTGAAAAACCACAGAGAGCACAGAGGACACAGAGAAAAATAACAACTCTCTGTGCTCTCTGTATCCTCCGTGGTTAATTATCTGACCGGGATTGATAATCCAATAAAATAATATGAAATCAACTTATCTATTCAATAGCGGGATAAGAAACTGCGTTTATAAATTCCTATGCGTCAAGAAACAAAAACGCAAAACGAACATGGGAACTGCGCCGCTGCTTCGCATCGGAGGCGCCTATCGCCTTATGGATGCGCAAGAACGAGTTTGGATGTAGTCACGGACACCGCACTGGAAGGTGCGAAGCATCTGCGCGTGGATGCTCGATATTTTTGGATATCAGTCGATTCGCTGGAATTCAAAGCTATCACCCAGGCGCATAATTAAAAGTAAATTGGAAACAAGAATTTTAACAGCATAAAAAGTCCATAAATTAAGAATTGTATTACAACGTGAAAATGAACTCCTGCCTAATATATCAAAAATAAGATCATATCTTT
>CAYSLW010000027.1:0-2903 GCA_964431955.1 uncultured Candidatus Methanoperedens sp.
GGATGAGGATTTGAGGTATATAGGGTAGTTTTGATAAACCACAGAGTTCACAGAGGACACAGAGACAAAATACAATTATCTGTGCTCTCCGTGTCCTCCGTGGTTGATTACGGATGAGGATTTGAGGTATATAGGGTAGTTTTGATAAACCACAGAGTTCACAGAGAAGCCGAGACTTCGGCTTGCGCAGTGTTGGGGTATGCGCGGCATACCCCTCGTTTGATAAAACTTTCTTAAAGTTTTACAGAGGACACGGAGACAAAATACAATTCTCTGTGCTCTCCGTGTCCTCCGTGGTTGATTTAAGTTTTGCGGATGACTATATATCATTAAAACGACATCTGTTACAGGAGTGATTTATGTGGTAGAAGAAAAGAAATCGTTCATGCAGGAGTTTATCGATTTTTTGAACAAGTATGGAGTGATCGGGCTTGCCGTGGCGTTCGTCATGGGTGCGGCGGTTACTAAGCTTGTGTCCGCCCTTGTCGCAGAGACCTGATAATGCCGATTATCGCAGCTTTGATTCCCGGCGGCGACTGGAGAGCATCGACCCTGAATATTGGAAGTGTCAGGTTATTGGTTGGGGATTTTGTGGGTGCGCTCATCGATTTCGCAATCATCGCATTTGTGATATTCATGATTGTGAAGGCTATCGTGAGTGAAAAGAAGTAAACGGGATATTTATAGTGAAGTTCTAAAATACCCGTATTTTGCACTTGAAAAATAAAGAATTCACCGCAGAGGACGCAAAGAACGCAAAGCAGCGTAATATTTACTTTGCGACCTTCGCGCTCTTTGCGGTGATTGCCAACTGATGCGCTGTATAAATTGCGGAAATTTAAGAGCTACGCTATAGAAGGATTTTTCCAAGAAAAAAAATGTAAATAACAACTTTTTTCAACTTGCAACTGCGCCGCTGTTTTGCAGCGGGGGCGCCAGAATTTTTATGGATGCGGATAAACGTCTATCGTTTGCAGTCACGGACCTCACAATGAAATTTGCGGGGCATCCCGGCGCGGGTGCATGAGGGGTTCTATTGCCTTTTTGTTGTTTTGGCTTTATCAACGAAGAGGGGCACTAAAATAATAAGATGCAATGGAATATCTGTGTTAACCGAAGTATTCCAATCATTTTTCAATTTCATTCAAGATTCTCATGAAATATTTTTGCCAATTCTCTCCTTCAATATGTCTCATTAAATCCTTTAGTTTCTTTAGATTATCTTGTTCTAATAATGGAGTAATCCCTAAAGCTTTGTTACATTTTGCAACTCCCAACAATCCTTTTATAGCATTAAGCTTATTTCCACTATTAATTCCAGTATCAAAGAATTCTAAAAAAAGTTGCTTTGAACGCTCATATTCTCTCCTTTCAAAATGATATTCCGCTCTATTTCTTAGTGCTAAGCCTTTCCCTGTCACAGCAGTTGTCAAGTCATAAATATGCACCCCTTCAGCCAGTGCATCCATATTTCTATCAATTCTTGTCTGGAATTTAAAACTGTTTGCTATGCCATGACTATAGCCTTCTAAAAAACTTTCTTTCCTAATTTTTTGCCATTTTTTAATCAAATATTTTCTTAAGCTACTGGAAACAAAAGTTATGTTTTTGTCAATGATTGGCTTAACAATTGCCTGCAGTAGTGCAATAAATCTGATTTTGTGTTCTATAGACTCATGTATAGCAAATGTATATGACGTTGATATGTTTTTACTATTAACACTAACAATTTTTATTTTTCTTACTTTTCTTTTTATTATTATATTATTTTTAAAGAAAGATATAATTGCAAATAACGAATCAAAATAATTAAAATTATAAGAAAAACTTGTATCTAAAGACGGATTCTTTTCCGTAATTTCTAAAGCTTTTTTGGCAAATAATCCACAGCTATTATATTTTGAGTTTTCGTGAGCCAACTTTGAAAGGTAAATTAGTAAGATAGTCTTTTTTTCATCATTAGCGAGCAATGAAAAACAATCATGGTATAATTTTTGTAACATATCATATGCGATTTCATATTCACTAATCTCTTTACAAAGTAGCCCAAGTAATAATATTTTATCTTCTTTACTCCATTCAATCAAATTTTTTATATCTTTTTCCAGATCATAAAAAATTTTCTCTTCAATGTTAGGGTCTATTTTTATTTGTTTTGTTTTTATCTTTTCGTTGTTGTTAATTTTTTCAAAAAATTCTGACGGATATTTCCCTTCAATACGAATAGCTTTAATCTCTTCAGAATTACGATACGTTTCATCTCTTTTGTCAAACTTATTAACCCAAAATGGTTTTAGCCTTATCGTCCTTTTTTTTATTTCTGGGAAATAATCAATATCTCTACCGCTATATCCCACAAATGCAATATGCTTCTTGTTACATAAGTCCTGTAAAAAATCAATCACAGTAAAATTCACTTTAGATATTGAAGTCATGGTGGTATGTAAAGTCTGAATCGAATCAATAGTGCCGTGTAACTTGAATATATAAGCAATATTTTTATTTATTTTATTATTTTTAAATGAATCGATTACATCCTTTTCGTCTTGGGTATAAGGCAAAACAACTTTGTGTTCATATCCTAATTCTTTAGATGCTTCTTCAAACAGAAGATCAAAATTTGTAGTGAATATTGGGACATTATTTTTTACAGAATAATCGATAATGAATAAATGATTAATATTTGGAACAACTGGAAAACTATATTTTTTCAGATAGATTGGAGATAAACTATTCCAAAGGTACAGAGAATTAATAGAATTTGTTAAGTAAAGTAAATTTTCATAAAAAACTTCGGGTTGAATTAAATAATTATTTTCATTGAAAATGATTTTCTCCTTTATATTCTGAAATTCATCATCTTGAGGCAAAAATACTTCAGCAGTTTTAGATAAAATTTTTCC
>CAYSLW010000027.1:2913-13745 GCA_964431955.1 uncultured Candidatus Methanoperedens sp.
GGCATAAAAGAATCATAGGAAATACCTGAACCAGCAAAAAAGAAAATCTCACCATCATTTATTTTATTAACTAAAGTAGTTTTGTTGTTAATCATTAAATCTCCATGTTGAGTATTTCTGCTCGTTCATATCTTCAATACTTCGTCTATACTCCTAAATATATACGAAGTACTTTCATCATATTGACTACGCAGGTGCAAATTATCAATTAATTTTTATAAAATATACGTAAAAATAAAAATAGCAATCTATTAATAGAACAACGCTGATTCAAATTGTATGCATAGAAAAATAGTATCTATCTTTCTAATATTATTTATTGGCATTTTTTCATTGATAGTGCCAGCAAATGCACAAAATACTGACTCTATAAAATTCTATCAGTTTTACGAAGGAATTGAAATAGCTAAAAGTACTGGAAAACCCCTTGTAATTAATCCTTATAACAACGTAAGTCAAGGTGATCCTTTTGAAAAAACAAAAGCTGAAATGAACAAATTTATAAATATAGATATACAGGATGGGTCTCTTGGAAGCGATGTGGCTAGATCTATACTTTTTCGTGGGAAGCAAGGTCCTGCTCAGATTCTTATTCTTGATTCTAATGGAAAAGAAATTGCGAGAATAACGAGGATAGGTTCAAATTCTACGACTACATTAGGATTTCTAATAAGATTGGATTCTGATGGAAAAGAAATTGGAAGACTTCCTATAGAAAGAAAAGAATATAATGAGGCGGATCAGAAAGAATTATTAAACAAATTTGATGATTTTTATTCGGAAACATATAGATATGCTGAACCAAAAAAAGGCAAAATCCAAAGACTTCCGCAAGAGATAGGTTTAATATCTATAGCCGAATATAATAAAAATAAGGGAGAATATATTTATGATTATGTAACTATTTCAGGCTTTATTCGTGATATAAAATATGAGAGAAACACCTATACCTTTGGCATTGACGATGGAACGGGGGTGCTCGAGTTGATATTTGGTGGTGGTCTGGGTGACATTAATGAAGGTGATAAAGTCTTTGTGAAAATCATATTAGATAGAGTCTTATCCGTTAGCAAGAATCAGATTCCCAGCAGTGTAAATACGGCAAAATCTGACGGAGCAGAATCTTCTACTAAAACACCTGGGTTTGAAGTCGTAATTGGAGTAGCTGCTGTATTGTTTGCTTGGAGAAAGATTATAAGCAAATAGGGTAAGTATTTTAATTGTTGCGGATATTTCATGTCAAATCAAAAATTGAAGCTGGGAATTTGCAGAAGCTCCGATGTGAAGTTTAGAAAAATTCAACGCCAATATCCAAAGATTTACCAGTTTTCAATCTCTTTGTAGCTTCATCCGTGCCCCATTTCTTAGCGCCACAATTATTGTGATGGTTCAAGATATTTTATGGATGCGCAAGAACGAGCGTGGATGCAGTCCCGCTGTCCCCCGTACGATGTACGACGCCTGTATATATTGTTTTCAGGAACATACAGGATTATTTCCTGTCATATTCGTATGTATTATGAGCTGAAATATACTTCTCCACGACATCCCAGCCACTACCGACAGAACCGTGGTAACAGCCTGGTGCCCAGAGATGATCTCCGCAAACCATCCCTTATCAGTCAATCTTCAGCGGCGTCTTCTTCTTGACCTCGGTCTTTGGCATTTTTATTTCAAGAACGCCGTTCTTATACGAGGCTTTTGACCTGTCAGGATCAACAGGCGACGGTAGGGAAATTGCGCGATAATAACTTCCGCTTCGCCTTTCCCTGTACACATAGCCCTTCTCTTCCTTTTTCTCCTCGTGCTTTGTCTCTGCCGATATCTCAAGCCTGTCCTCTGTGACATTGAGCTTGATGTCCTGTTTTTCAAGACCGGGCATCTCAGCCGTTGCTATTACCTCTTTATCCGTCTCGATGACATCGATGAAGGGTTCGCGGTATTCGGCAGGCACGACAGCTTCTCCTCTTTCACCCGAGGGCAGCATAAGCCGCCTGCCCGGTCTTCCCCTGAATTCTTCAAACATCCTGTTCATGATTTCTTCGAATCTTCTGAAATCATCCCATGAGTCAACCATGTTCTAAACCTCCAAAGTTATCATTAACATGATTGTACTTAAAAATTATGTTTCGAAACAGAAACCACTCCCGATAGGCAGCGCATCCTCGGGTTCTGGGCTTGCCCCAGCGCGTAAAGATAAGATGAAGAAAATAAACACAGATGAACGCCCCGAGTCGCGCCTCGGGAGGGCGCATCCACGTCAACCGTTGCGCCAGTTGGCGTCGCCCACACGTGTCTATGCATCACGGCGGGCATAACGCCGATGAACGCAGATTCTGATTTGGAAAGAGAATATATTTAACAGGCAGTTACAATAATAGAGCTTAGAGAATGTCTAAGAGCAGTAAACCCAATAATAAGCCCATCGAGGCAAGCATCGAAATTCCAAAAGAAAAAATCGCGGAATTCTGCAGAAAGTGGAAAATACGCGAGTTCGCACTCTTCGGTTCGGTGCTGCGGGAGGACTTTCGTCCAGACAGCGATATCGATGTCCTTGTCACCTTTAGCAAGGATGCAAGGCATACCTTGTTTGATCTTGTCCATATGGAAAACGAGCTTAAAGAGATATTCGGACGCGAAGTGGACATTGTAAGCCGAAGGGGAATTGAAGCAAGCCGGAATTACATTCGAAAAAATACTATCTTAAATTCGGCAGAGGCTGTATATGCAACGTGACAGAGAATATCTGCTTGACATTCTTGAAGCTGCAAAACTTGCACTTGCTTACATTGTTAATAAATCAAGAGAAGATTTTTTTAGCGACCTCCAGTGCCAGGATGCTGTCATCAGGCGCCTTGAAGTCGTAGGAGAAGCTGCAAGGCGAATCTCAGAAGAAACTCGATCCGCATATCCTAAACTGCCGTGGAGCGACATGGTAGGCATGCGCAACATTATAGTTCATGAATATGACGATGTTGATTTAGCAATAGTCTGGGAAACAGTCAAAAATGACCTGCCTACACTTATTGATTTACTTAAAGAGATACTCAGGACATGGGAGGAAGAGTGAGCTTGGGTGAAAATATCAAACTCTTCGGCATTTGCGGCAGCCCGAAAAAAGGCGCAACTGATTATATCGTTCAGGAAGCCCTGAAATATGCAAAAGAAAAGTACGGCGCTGAGACTGAATACTTCTCTGCAATGGGAAAGAAAATCAACTTCTGCATCCACTGCGACTACTGCATACGGGAGAAAAAAGGATGCACCCATAACGATGATATGCAGGCGGTATATGAACAACTCAAATGGGCTGATGCGCTCATAATCGGCACACCAGTTTATCAGGGCATGGTGAGCGGTCAGACAAAGGTCATTCTGGACAGGTGCAGGGCGATTGCTGCGCAGGATAAGAATTTTATACTGAACAAGCCGGGCGCAGCCCTCGCAGTCGGAGGCGACCGCATCGGAGGGCAGGAACCCTCGATACAGGCGATACTCAACTTTTATGTCATAAACGAAGCCATCCCTGTCGGAGGAGGCTCTTTCGGTGCAAACCTGGGCGGAGCGTTCTGGTCGAAAGATAAAGGTGCAGAGGGCGTAAAAGAAGACGAGGAAGGATTAAAAAGCATGCGCAGGACTATAAATAGATTGATGAGACTGGCTTTAATTATAAAGAAAACAAAAGAGACATATGTTTAATCCAACTATTGAAGCAGGCAGGGCAGCGGCTTCGTTTTACAAAAGCTGGATAATGGCTAAAAGAAATTTCTTCACAATTTTTGAGATGATATTCTGGCCTTTTATCGGTCTTATGTCAATCGGTCTCATGGCGACTTTTTTTTCGTTGAACCAGAATACTATTTCCTTTATCCTGATAGGCGCAATCGCCTTCAGCATAGTCCAGATATGCCAGATAGATATCGCATACGTAATGCTGTTTGATATGTGGAGCAAAAGCATAAAACATACTTTCATAGCTCCCGTGAGAGGTCACCACCTTATAATCGGCTCGCTGCTGTTCGGGATATTGAGGAGCAGCCTTGTGTTTATAATCCTGATGGTTATAAGCTTCTATGCCTTCGGTTTTAATTTTCTGATCGCAGGCGCGGTGCCGGTGCTGGTTTTTTTGGCAGGACTTTTTCTAACCTCAGCTTCGGTAGGTATTCTGGTCTGCATCTCCATCCTGAAATTCGGGCAGCGTGCAGAGGTGGCTGCGTGGACGATAACAGGCATAATGATGTTCATCTGCGGAATTTACTATCCAGTGTCGGTACTTCCAGAGAGTATCCAGATATTGGCAAGGGCAATTCCTCTTACGTATTTCCTTGAATATATGCGTTCATTCTACGGTTTCGGGGAAGCGAACATTATGCTGGGTTTTGCGCTTGCATTGTTTTATTTTGCGCTCGGTCTTGTGGCGCTCGACAGGGCGATTATCATGGCAAGGCGGTCTGGAATACTTTTGAGGCTTTCGGAATGAGCAGCGCGATGATCTTTTAGACGGGATAACAGGAGAGACAGGGTTCATTTTATCCTGTTCATCTTGTAAATCCTGTCCAGCAGGATTGTATTTCGGAATTGAAAACATATTCAAGTTTCATTTTCCAGTTCCCCCGCGGAACGCCCTCTACATCATGGCGCTGAACAAGTCTTCAATCTGCGTTTTGATTGATTTTGAGTCTGGCGCATGGATTCGACTTTCTCTACGATTTGGGCGAAGCCTTTACTCATAGATTACCTCGATTCCATCAGTTTTATTCAATCTGAAAAAGGAAACAAATCGCTTTATCGAATCGCTATCTGATTTGACCTTCTTGCTCAGTTTCTTATATCTCCTGAGAAGATATTCTTCTAACTCGCCGGGAAAAGCAAAAGCTACGCCAGAAGTCATGCTGAAATCTTTAAACGGAACTAATCTAATAAAAAATAATAGCCCTGGAATAGCGGTTTTACTGGAGTAAATGTCCATTAGTTTTATTTTATGTTATCTCTTTTGTTCAATTCAAAATGTCATTCAGGACTAATGTATTTTCCGCTGGCTAAAGAATACGAGGCAAATACAGGCGAATTTATCCGCCCAATCTGTCTTATACAGGTCGAACGAACAGGTAAAGACCAAAAAGGTACAAGATACATTCATGCAGAGTATGTTAAAGATTATTTAATCAAACAATACGGTATCCCAAATGAGCAGATAGCAATAAAAAGCAGCGAAAAAGATGATATTGTGGGGGAGATTTTGAAAAGATGACTGTTGAATCCATCTTTGAACAACTGATGAAACTGGAATGAATGTTCCTATTTCATGGTTGGGTAATCGAAGAATCGAGGTGAGGTTTAAATAAGGATGTAACCTAAATTAAGGTGTGGAAATCCCTGTAAAATATTTGGTGTTTGAATTAAGACATGATACGTAAGAAATTTTTATTTTTTCTATTGTTAATTGAAAAATATATTGAACCACTTAATATTGTATCTGCGTTTATCTGCGTTCATCTGCGGTTAATAAATCAAGGTGTCGCTTTATGAAAGGCTTTGACGCTGTAGCTTACGGGCTTATCGACAGCGGCGTTAAAATAGTAACCGGAGTACCCGGTTATCCGATAACCGAGCTCATGGAAGCTCTCAAAGACCCCGGACTTAAGTCCAAGGACTTAATCAGGCACGAGTGGTCTGTGAATGAAAAGGTAGCGCTTGAGATTGCGCTGGGTTCATCAGTATGCGGGGAACGAAGCGCCGTGATCACAAAACACGTGGGGATGAATGTTCTTGCAGATTCGCTCATATCATCAACAACGCATACCATAGGCGCTGGCGTGGTGCTAATTGCAGGGGATGACCCTGGCGCCCAGAAATCCCAAAACGAAATGGATTCACGGTTTTACGGTCTTATTGCTGAAGTTCCCGTGTTCGACCCCTCTTCTCCTGAAGCTGCTTACCGGAGTATCAAGGAGGCGTTTGAATTATCAGAAAAGATAAGCGCCCCTGCAATAATCAGAATCACGGATAGGTTGCTGAAAAGCGAGGGCAGCGTTATCAGAAAAGGCAAATCCAAGTCCAGGACTCCATCCATGGATAAGAAAATATGGCAACTGACGATGCGAGGCAAACACCAGCGTTTTCACAGGGAATCCTTCCCAAGAATGTGCGAGTATGCTGAGAGCTCGAAATTGAACACATATAAAAAAAGAGGGAGCTTAGGTGTAATCTCGTCGGGTTTTCCCTCATCGTCAGTAGATTCCATCATACCTCCTTACTTTTCCCATTTATCCCTTGGAATAGTAAATCCCCTGCCTCTTGACCTTGTTAACCGCTTCATAGGCGAGCACGACCGCGTGCTAATTGTTGAGGAGACCGAGCCGGTTATTGAAAGTCAGCTCCAAAAAAGAGTGCTTGGGAAACTTACAGGACACATGCTTTGCGGAATTGTTGAAGTTGAGGATATACAAAAAGCGATTGAAAATATCAATAAAAATATTGTGGCACATGATACAACAACACAGACCATTGAGGAAAGAGGCGCTCGACTGCTGTGCGAGGACTGTCCGTATCTACCACTTTTTAATGCAGTAAAAGAATTAGACGTGCCTGTTGCTGGCGATTTGGGTTGCTCCATAATGACCGCATCGCCCCCGCTTTCTCTTATAGACGCGGCATTCTCGCTGGGCTCATCAATTGCCACGGCAAGCGGGTTTAACAGGAAGGGAATAGCAATAGTTGGTGATTTCGGTCTGGCTCATTCGGGTATGGCTGGGCTAATCAATGCAGTCCACAATAAGCATGAATTAGTCATTGTGGTGCTGCAGAATGAGGTGGCTGCCATGACAGGGGGGCAGGAGGTTCCTGATTTGACCGGACTTGTTAGTTCTTATATCAAAGATACCGAGATAATCGACCCGCAGGATGCTAATTTGAAAAATAAACTGTTGAAAAAACTCAAAAAGAAGGGAATATCCGCGATTCTGGCACGCGCACGATGCCCAAGATATTGACTTAATTTTATGTTATCAATACTAAAATATAGAATAATATGAACGAAAAAATAATGCTTCGCGTGGCAGAAGCCCACCACAGGGACGCGGGAAGGGATATTGCCAGAATAGAGAGGGACGTGATGGAAAAACTCGGCATCCTGAGCGGCGATATTGTTCTTGTTGTTGGCAAGGAAAAAGCATGCGCCATTGCAGGACAGGCTTACCCTGAGGATGAGGGAACCGGGATTATAAGGATAGACGGAAACATCAGAACGAACGCCCGCGTCGGAATCGATGATAAAATTTATATACAGAAATCCACGCCGCAGGAGGCAAAGCGAGCGGTTTTTGCACCAACGCAGCAGGTTAGATTGGTGGGAGGACCGCAGTACCTTCTGCGCTTGCTTGAAGGAAGACCACTATTGAAAGGACAGCGTCTCCGTGTTGCGACTGTAAGCAATCCCTTATCGTTTATAGTCATATCAACCCAGCCTCAGGGACCTGTTGTTGTAACAAGAAACACAAACCTGGTGGTAAAAGAACAGGTTATAGAAGAATTAGAAATGCGCCCTACGCATCTTACCTATGAAGATGTTGGTGGCTTGAGGCGCGAAATCGGCTTAATCCGGGAGATGATAGAACTTCCTCTGCGGCATCCTGAGCTTTTCGAGAAACTGGGTATAGAGCCTCCAAAAGGGGTTCTGCTTCACGGACCTCCCGGCACAGGTAAAACCATGATAGCCAAGGCAGTAGCAAACGAGACGGATGCGAATTTTGTTTCCATAAGCGGACCCGAGATAATGAGCAAATATTACGGGGAAAGTGAAAAACACTTAAGAGAAATATTTGATGATGCAGAAAAAACCGCCCCGACTATTATCTTCATAGACGAGATAGACAGCATTGCCCCGAAACGAGAAGATGTCACAGGCGAAGTGGAGAGGAGAGTTGTGGCGCAGTTGTTATCCTTGATGGACGGCTTGAAAAAGCGCGGTCAGGTGATAGTGATTGCTGCCACAAACAGACCCAATGCAATAGACCTTGCACTTCGCCGTGGGGGACGATTTGACCGCGAGATAGAGATCGGTATCCCTGATCGAATTGGGAGGCTTGAAATACTTCAGATACATACACGAGGGATGCCTCTGTCAGAGGATATGTCAGAGGAGAGGGGGATGCGCGAAATTGCCGACATAACGCATGGTTTTGTGGGCGCAGATATATCCTCTCTATGTAAGGAAGCAGCCATGCATGCAATTCGCAATATCCTGCCGAAAATCAATATTGAGGAGGAGATTCCTCCTGAGATTATGGAGAAAATCGTAGTGACAAGAGAGGATTTCCATAATGCCCTTCGCAATATCGAGCCTTCTGCCCTGCGGGAGGTTTTTGTTGAGGTGCCTGCCGTTAGGTGGACTGATATAGGAGGACTTGAGTCAGTGAAACAGGAGCTCATCGAAGCGATTGAATGGCCTCTTAAATATCCTGAAGCCTTTGAAGCCATTAACACAAGACCGCCGAAGGGGGTGCTGCTTTTCGGACCTCCTGGTACAGGGAAGACATTGCTTGCAAAAGCCATAGCTACCGAAAGCGAAGCGAATTTCATAAGTATCAAAGGACCTGAACTTTTGAGCAAATACGTGGGAGAATCCGAGCGCGCAATCAGGGAGACGTTCAGGAAGGCAAGGCAGTCGGCGCCCACTATCATCTTTTTTGACGAGATAGATTCTATCGTTCCTGTACGCGGCGCAGCATTTGATACAGGCGTGACCGAGAGGGTGGTGAGCCAGATACTCACGGAGCTTGACGGGCTTGAGGAACTAAAGAATGTGGTGGTAGTGGCAGCCACTAACAGACCTGATATGGTTGACCCGGCTCTGCTCCGTCCTGGAAGGTTTGATCGCTTTATCTATATAAGACCCCCCGATTTGAAAGAAAGGGAGATGATATTTAACATCCATCTAAAAGGCAAGCCTCTATCCCCCGAGGTGGGTGTGGGAAAGCTTGCAGAAAGGACGGAAGATTATGTCGGCGCTGACATCGGGGCTGTATGCCGGGAAGCCGCGATACTTGCCCTGAGGGACTGCATCAAACCCGGAATGGAAAGGGGGGATGTAAAGAAAGAAGCGCTCAATGTAAGGATTAAAAACGAGCATTTTGAAAAAGCTTTTAGCAAGGTGAAACCTACTTCATGGGATGTAAAAGCGTATGAAGCGATGGCGGATTTTTCAAAAGCCGTCAGTAAAGAAAAAAAGAAAAAGGAAAAATGAACTATGAAAAAAAGAAACGAGTTTGAAGATTTTATACGGCAATTAGAAGATGCCGTGGATAATATTATAGATGAAATTGATATTCCTGAAGATAGGCATGTAAATATCGATATCTCAATAAACCTGTTTCCTGTCATGATTCCATATTCCGGAAATACTGAAGTCAGAGAGGCTCGAAAAACGCCTGTGGATATTCTTGAGACTGATAAAAATATTCATGCAATTTTAAGGATTCCGGATATGGAAATGGAGACTATTAAACTTGTAGATTCAGGAAGATTTGTTGAAATTACAGCACTAAGCGGCGACAATGCAATAAACGAAATGATTGAACTGCCTGTAAAGGTTAATAAAACCTTTAAAACCACATACAATAACGGGATTCTTGAGGTGGTTTTTAATAAACCGAAAAAGGTCAGGAAGAAGGTTAGGTAGGCAGCAAAGCTTTTAATCCGTGAATTCATGTTAGGCGTAGTATGATTGACATCGCTCTCCCCAAAGGCAGCCTTGAGGAACAGACTCTTCTTCTGTTCAAGCAGGCAGACCTTGAGATAAGAAAAACTGACCGTGAATACAACCCCACAGTAAAAGACCCCAGGATAAAGAAAGTTAAGATACTGCGACCTCAGGAGATCCCAAAGTACGTGGAAGAGGGCTATTTTGACCTGGGCATATCAGGAAAAGACTGGGTAATGGAATCCGGCGCCGATGTGGTGGAGGTTGCGGATATGTTCTACAGTAAACTGGGAGAGGGTATAGTGAAAATCGTGGTTGCGGTGCCTGTTGAGAAGGACATCAAAAGCGCAAAAGATATTAAACCGGGGAGCAGGGTCTCCACAGAGTATCCCAGGCTCACAAAGAGGTTCTTTGATAAACTGGGAATCCCCGTGGATATACGCTACTCCTACGGCGCCACAGAAGCGAAAGTTCCTGAACTTGTGGACGTGATTGTGGATCTGACCGAGACCGGTTCAACTCTGCGGAAAAACGGGTTAAAAATCGTGGACACCATACTTGAATCCAATACAAAACTCATTGCGAACAAGAAAAGCTGGAAAGACCCGGTAAAACGCAAGGAAATCGAGGAGATAAAAATACTCTTGCTGGCTGTGCTGGAAGCCCGGGGCAAGGTTTTTATTGTGATGAATGTGCCTGAGTCCAAACTGGACAGCGTCGTGGGCGCGCTTCCTGCCATGAAAAAGCCCACTGTCTCAAAACTCTATAAATCGGATTTTTATGCCGTGGAAACTGTGGTGAGCAAAAGCGAAATCAATATACTTATCCCGAAACTCAAGAGCCTCGGGGCAGAGGATATTCTTGAGATGAACATTGCCAAGATTGTGCACTAAATAACGAACCGCAGATGAACGCAGATTTCTTTCCAATGTCTTCTGCTGCCTTCGCTTTGCGCTCTTTGCGTCCTTCGCGGTGTAAAGCGCCGCATATTTATCACTATTTAAATATTAAATCTCGGGCGCCGATGTGTTACTGATGCAGCCACTTCGCACTGAAAACCGTTCAACATAAACAACGAACTCGATACGAACCCGCGACAAGAAGTCGCATCATAAATTGCATATATGCAACC
>CAYSLW010000028.1:0-13145 GCA_964431955.1 uncultured Candidatus Methanoperedens sp.
AAGGAATAAAATGATAAGATGTGACCAACAGCGTATAACAGAGCGTATCTGGCTGCCTTCAGTGCTCCGCCCAAATTCCCCTTCGGGGAACTTCAGATACGCTCGGAACGTTATACGCAATCGTGAGCAAAAAGCTTGAACATCAATTTTTCTGAGGAAAAATAAGCCGCAAGATGGGGATAAGTGTTTATAGTTTCCTATACGTTAAAAAAGTTAAACAGGGAATCTGCAAATGCCATTCTTCCTGTGCATAATTCTATAGTCAGTATTTTTTATCAAAACGCTTATAGAAAAGTATCCAGTAGTACGTGCAATGCATTTGCAATTATTATTCCAATAAGAAAAATAAAAACGTAAACCGACAAAATTGTCGATTCAGGAAGCGAGCTGAACAAGAGGTAATATAAACCGAGAACTATAAGGCTGATGTATAAAATCCTTATAAGTGCTCCATACACGATATTGTGGGAACTCTGCCTGTGAGTAAACATCCACTTATATGGCAGCACAATGATTTTTAACCTGCCCCACTTTTTGATTGCTGAGCTATCGATATCCAGGTCAGGGGTTATGAAATCGGTACCTATGTAAAAACCAGCGCCCAGCGCCAGCAGCATTTTCAGGTTAATGAGGGTTTTGTCCCTGACGCAAAGTACCACAATAATTGCAATAAAAACCGTGTAATTGAAGAGCCTGTGTACGTTATAGCCTGGCATTATTCGAATTTCATTTCACGGGCAATATCCTTTGCAAAATAAGTAAGGATCATATCGGCACCTGCACGCTTTATTGATAGCAACGATTCGTATACAACCTTGCTCTCGTCCAGCCAGCCGTTCTGCGCCGCCGCTTTTATCATCGCATATTCACCGCTGACATGGTACGCTGCTGTGGGCATCTTAAACTTCTTTTTCACGCGGTAGATGATATCCAGATAGGGCAGCGCGGGTTTGACCATTATGATATCCGCTCCCTCTTTGATATCAAGTTCGACTTCACGCAGCGCCTCGTCGGTGTTTGCAGGGTCCATCTGGTACGATGTGCGGTCGCCAAGGGCAAAGCCTGAGCCGGCAGCTTCCCGAAAAGGTCCGTAGAATGCAGAGCAGTATTTTGCCGCATAGGACATTATGGGAATATCCTTGAAATCGTTATCGTCAAGCGCAGTGCGTACTGCACCAACCATGCCGTCCATCATCCCTGAAGGGGCAACGATGTCTGCCCCGGCGCGGGCATGGCTCACCGCGGTCTTTGCGAGGATTTCGAGGGTAGGGTCATTGAGTATTTCGGTACCGCGTACCACGCCGCAGTGACCGTGTGAAGTATATTCACAAAGGCACAGGTCGGTCATGACAACCATATCTCCGCCGACCTCGCTTTTTATAGCGCGGACTGCTTCCTGGATTACATCGTTATCCCCGTGGGCATGAGTTCCGGTCTCGTCTTTCTTTTCCGGTATCCCAAATAGGATGATAGCCGGGATTCCAAGCTCCGAAATGCAAGCTGCCTCCTCTGCAACCGTCTCAAGCGGCTGGCGGAAATAGCCCGGCATGGAATTTACCTCCAGCGGCTCACTTGCGGTTTCATCTACAAACATAGGGTAAATCAAATCCTTAACATCCAGTGTCGTCTCCCGGACGATCGGTCGAAACTTGGATGTGCGCAGCCTTCGCATGCGAGTGGTTGGGAACATATGTGTTTTATTGGATGGAAAGTACTTAATGATTACCGTGAGAAGTTATGTTAGACATAAGTTCATCCATCAAACTAATATGCATATACTGTTATTGGATACAATATATTATGATACGTCTTGGCAAGATTGCATTCGCCAACTGCGATTTCCCATATTATGCTTTAGAGCACAGCAGGGTAAAAGCGCACGACATCGAGATTACGCAGGCTAATCCTGTTGAACTTGCACGCTTGCTTTTTGATGGCGAGCTTGATATCAGTCCTATTTCTTCAATCATGTACGGAAAAAGAGATAACTTGCTCATATTACCCGGTCTTTCCATTACTTCAAATGATTTCACCAAGAGCGTATTGATATGTTCAAACGGGAAATTAGATCTCTCGGAGCTTGAAGGAAAAACGCTTTGCATTCCCGAGACGACTGCAAGTTCGGCTGCATTGATAAAGATTATATTATGGCTCATGGGTGTGAAAGTTGGCATCAAGCATTGTCATGGCACGGATATAGACCAGATGCTAAAGCATGGTGATGCGGCTCTTTTGATAGGGGACAGTGCCATCCACGCCATAGGGAAATACAGCGTTATCGCAGACCTTGGCAATGAATGGAAGAAGATGACAGGCAAAAAAATGGTCTATGCGTTGTGGGTTGTCAGGGAAGAATTTGCAAAACAGCATCCAGATAAGGTAAGATATGCGCTGGATACACTCCTTCAGTCAAAAGACTATGCGTATAAAAACGTCAGCGAGATAGCTGCTTTCATAGCAAGGCAGAAAAAAATCGATTGCGGTTTCATGCGCGAGTACCTCCATACTTTGAATTACGATTTTGACGATGAGAGCGTGGAAAGCCTTAAACTCTATTTTGAATACGCAAAAGAATGCGGGATAATTGGCGATGTCAAACTTCGATTTTTTGATAATTGCAGGGAAACATTTATGTTTAGTAAGGTTGTCTAAGGGGCGCACATCCACGAGGTTTTAACAGAAATTGCCATTGATTAAGGAGTATTTTTCATCAGTGATTGGTAGCTTGTGTTTAAAATTAGTGGATAACATGTTTGGGCTCGTAGCTCAGCCAGGCAGAGCACCGGGCTTTTATTCAGCCAGAGTCGCGCCGGCACGGGGCGCGTCCAGCATTACGGCTGGACTAAAGAATGAGAAGAGACCCGATGGTCGAGGGTTCAAATCCCCCCGAGCCCGTTTCGTCTGGGAGGTAAATGCGTGAAAGAGAAAGAGCATACTGGAAGGGAGTTCAAGCCCTTGGAACATAAAATGGTACCTAAATATGAAATATTGAACGAGGACGAGGTAAAAAAAATACTATCTGAATATACTATAGAAAAAGAACAATTGCCAAAGATCCGCATTTCAGACCCATCTGCTATAGCGATCAAAGCCAGGGTCGGGGATGTTATCCGAATTACCAGACAAAGCCCAACAGCAGGCAAGTCTTTTTTCTATCGCTATGTTATTGCGTGAGCGGAATTTGAGGTTATATGTTAGACAGAAGGGTTCTATCAAAAGCGTATTTTACAAGTGATAAAATAGTGCGCCACCACGTTGATTCTTTCAATGATTTTCTGGAACATGGTCTTCAGAAAGTTATCGACGAGCAAAGGATTATTGAAACTGATATTGAAGGCACGCACGTGAAACTCAAGAAAATCCGTGCGGGCTATCCTGTTGTGAGAGAAGCGGACGGCGCAGTAGATAAACTCTATCCCACCGAGGCAAGGTTAAGAAATATAACCTATGCTGCACCGCTTCATCTCAGTATGGCAATCGTCAGCCCTGAAGGTGAAAAAGAGGAAAAAGAGGCAGAAATCGGTCTCCTTCCTATAATGATATGGTCAAAAGGGTGCAATCTTGTGGGATTGTCCCAGAAGGAAATGGTTGAACTGGGAGAAGACCCCCAGGACCCGGGGGGATATTTCATAATAAACGGCACAGAGCGCGTGATTACCACACTCGAAGACCTTGCTCCCAATAAAATCCTCGTTGAACTGGAAGAACGTTATGGTGAAAATATCGAGGTGGCAAAAGTATTCTCGCAGCGCCGCGGCTATCGCGCCCTTGTTGTTGTTGAGCGAAGCAGAAAATCCATTCTTGAAGTTTCGTTCCCATCCATATCAGGCAGAATCAATTTTGTCACTCTCATGAGAGCATTGGGCATGGAGACCGACCAGGACATTGTTAATTCTGTATCCGATGACCCTGAGATTATCAAATTCATGCTTGAGAACCTTGAAGAATCAGAAGCAAGCAATAAAGAAGAAGCCATGGAGAAAATGGGGCTGCGTGTAGCTTCGGGTCAGTCCAAAGAATACCAGGTAAAAAGAGCCAATTACGTGATTGACCGCTACCTATTACCGCACCTCGGAAACGATGAAGCGCACCGCATGCTGAAAGCACAGTTCCTGGGACGAATGGCTCAGGCATGCTTTGAACTGGCACTGGGTAAAAGAAGCCCGGACGATAAAGACAATTATGCCAATAAGAGGCTCAAACTTTCGGGCGAGCTGATTGAAGATTTGTTCAGGGTTTCGTTCAACAGGCTTACACGGGATATTAAATACCAGCTTGAGAGAGCCAGCATGAGAAACAGGGACCTGAATGTCACGACTATTGTGCGGGCAGATGTGCTCACAGAAAGGCTTGTTCATGCACTGGCTACAGGCAACTGGGTAGGAGGGCGTACCGGTGTATCGCAACTGCTGGACCGCACAGACTATATCGCATTTCTCTCCCATCTGCGCAGGGTCATTTCACCATTATCAAGAGCACAGCCACATTTCGAAGCGAGGGATTTACACCCAACCCAATGGGGGAGAATCTGTCCTTCGGAAACACCTGAGGGACCCAATTGCGGGCTTGTGAAGAACTTTGCGCAGTTGGTTGAAATTTCAACGAGCGCTGGGGATGAAGCGCAGCTTAAGAACATGCTTTACGAAACAGGAGTGGTTCCGATTATTCCGCAGCTTGTAGGGCTGGAAGAAGTGCCCACCACCTATGTCACAGAGTTAGAGGCACTTGAAGAAGACGAAGAAATAAAAATCGAGCCAGAAGAGGAGGTGGAGTCCTTTGAATAAGGCAAGAGTATTCTTAAACGGTGAACTGATAGGTATCCACGATAAACCAAAAGAACTTGTATCAGAGTTAAGGAAAAAACGAAGAATGGGTGAAATCAAGAAACAGGTGAATATCATTTTATATGAGGATACGAATGAGATAATTATCAATTCGGACCAGGGAAGGGCAAGACGTCCTGCTATAATTGTAGAGAAGGGTGCGCCTCTTGTAACACAGGGAGACATCGAACGCTTAAAGAAGGGAGAAATTACTTTTTACAGTCTTGCCAATGCAGGTTTAATAGAGTATCTTGATGCCGAAGAAGAAGAAAATGCATTTATAGCTATAGATGAAAAAGATTTAACTCCAAAACATACCCATCTTGAGATAGACTCCTCTTTAATTCTGGGTATCTGCACAGGCATGGTGCCCTTCCCCGAACACAACGCATCTCCAAGGAATACAATGGGCGCAGGAATGATTAAACAATGCCTGGGCATGTCAACGCCAAATATGAAATTGCGCCCTGATACAAGATCCCACGTACTCCATTATCCCCAGGCGGCACTGGTAACTACGCAGACTACTGAATCCATAGGGTTCGATAAGCGCCCAGCAGGTCAGAATTTTGTGGTTGCGGTATTATCATACGAGGGCTATAATATAGAGGATGCGCTGGTCATAAATAAAGGTTCGATAGAACGGGGTCTGGGGAGAAGCCATTTCTTCAGGACAAACGAGGGTGAAGAGCGGAAATACCCGGGCGGTCAGGAGGACAAGTTTGAGATTCCTGATACGGAAGTGAGAGGCGCAAGGAGTGCTGAAGTCTACAAGCAATTGGATAGCGACGGTCTTGTCAATCCCGAAATACCCGTTGGACCGAACGATGTCCTGATAGGAAAGACAAGCCCCCCAAGGTTTTTGGAAGAGCCCACAGAACTGGGCATTAGTCCCGTACAAAGAAGAGAAAGCTCTGTTACAATGCGCTCAAATGAGAAAGGTATAGTGGATACCGTGATACTGACTGAATCTGAAAATGGTTCAAGGCTTGCAAAAGTAAGGACGCGGGACCAGAGGATACCTGAAATCGGGGATAAGTTCGCCTCTCGACACGGGCAGAAAGGGGTAATCGGGCTTATAGTGCCTTATGAAGATATGCCCTTCACCGAGAACGGTATGGTTCCTGACCTGATAGTTAATCCTCATGCCATTCCTTCACGAATGACCGTGGGTCATGTCCTTGAAATGATAGGCGGCAAGGTAGGTTCGCTTGAAGGAAGAAGGGTGGACGGTACTGCATTCTCAGGGGAATGTGAGGACGACCTGCGTTTTGCCCTTACTAAATTCGGTTATTCGCACACTGGCAAAGAGGTGTTCTACGACGGTATAACCGGCAATAAGATTCAGGCGAACATATTTGTGGGCGTTATAATGTATCAGAAACTTTACCACATGGTATCATCAAAGATGCATGCAAGGTCAAGAGGACCTGTCCAGGTGCTTACCCGACAGCCTACTGAAGGCAGAGCAAGGGAAGGCGGTTTGAGGTTCGGAGAAATGGAACGTGATGTTCTTATAGGGCACGGCGCTGCCATGGCTTTGAAGGAAAGGCTGCTTGACGAGTCTGACAAGGTCATGGAATACGTCTGCTCAAGCTGCGGCATGATAGCAACGCTCGACAAACGAAGGAATATCACCATATGCCATGACTGCGGGGCAGAGACTGGGATATATCCTGTTGAAATGAGCTATGCCTTTAAACTGCTGCTTGATGAGATAATATCGCTGGGCGTTGCGCCAAGACTGGAATTAGAAGATGCGGTGTAACAGATGCCTTCGGTAAAACTTCGGCAGCACAAAAATTGAGCAGGTGAAGAATATGGTAATTGCAACCCCAAAAAGAGTAAAACAGATAAAATTCGGACTTATTTCACCCAAAGAGTTTCGAAAAATGAGCGTCACAAGAGTCATAACAGCAGATACGTATGACGATGACGGTTTCCCGATTGAGATGGGATTGATGGATACTAAACTCGGTGTAATCGACCCGGGGCTCCGATGCAAAACCTGCGGCGGCAGAGCCGGTGAATGCCCGGGTCATTTCGGGCATATTGAACTTGTCGCACCCGTAATCCACGTAGGTTTTGCCAAGCTGATACGCAAAATCTTACGGGCGACCTGCAGGAAATGCGGCGCGCTGCGACTTCCACCCAAACATAAAAAAGATACGGTTGAAAAGATACGGACACTCAAAAAAACGGGGCAGCCCATAGAGGATATTGTTAACGAGGTATTCAAAGAGGCGCGAAAAGCAGGGAAATGCCAATATTGCGGTGAAGAACAGCAAGAAATCAAATTTGAGAAACCCACTACTTATATCGAGGACGGACATAAACTGATGCCCACGGAGATTCGTTCGCGTCTTGAAAAAATGACAGATGAAGATATCGAAGTAATCGGGATGAATCCCCAGAATGCCCGTCCTGAATGGATAATATTCACGGTGCTGCCTGTGCCGCCTGTCACGATGAGACCGTCAATTACCTTAGAATCCGGTCAGCGCAGCGAAGATGACCTTACCCATAAACTTGTAGATATTATCAGAATTAACCAGAGGTTCCAGGAAAACCGTGAAGCTGGAGCGCCACAGTTAATCATAGAAGATTTATGGGAATTATTGCAGTATCATGTTACCACGTTTATTGATAATGCAGTCTCAGGTGTGCCGCCTGCCCGCCACAGGTCAGGAAGACCCCTGAAAACCCTTTCCCAGAGGCTGAAAGGCAAGGAAGGGCGGTTCAGGGGAAGCTTATCAGGGAAACGCGTTAATTTCTCAGCAAGAACCGTGATTTCTCCTGACCCGAATCTCAAGATTTTCGAAGTTGGGATTCCTCTTGCTATTGCAAAAGAGCTTACCATCATGATGCACGTGACCCCCAGGAATATCGGGGAAGTGAAAGAATACGTCAGGCGCGGCCCAGATAACCATCCCGGCGCCAATTATATTATGAGAGCAGACGGGCGCAGGTTAAAAATAACGGATAAGAACTGCGCTGAACTTGCAGACCTTGTTGAACTGGGATGGAAGATCGACAGGCAGATAAAAGACGGAGATATTGTATTGTTCAACAGGCAGCCCTCGCTTCACAGGATGAGCATCATGGCGCATGAGATAAAAGTACTGCCGCACAAGACATTCAGGCTCAATCCTGCGGTATGCCCGCCATATAACGCAGACTTTGACGGCGACGAGATGAACCTGCACGTGCCGCAAACCGAAGATGCTCGTGCGGAAGCAAAAATCCTGATGCATGTTAAGGAGAACATCCTATCCCCAAGATTCGGGGGGCCCATAATCGGCGGTATCCACGACCATATATCCGGGTTATTCCTGCTCACAAACAGTAAAGAAAAAATAAATAAAGAAGATGCTCTGGAGCTGCTTGCAAAATCTGAGATCCGGGAGCTGTCCGAGCCAAAAGGTACAGAAAATAAGAAACCTTACTGGACAGGAAAACAGATATTCAGCTCAATTCTTCCCGGAGGGCTTAACCTTCAATTCAAGGCTGAAATATGCGAACACTGTGATATTTGCAAGGGCATTGACTGCAAGCATGACGCTTATGTTGTCATTAAGGACGGAGTGCTTGAGTGTGGATCAATCGATGAAAAAGCGGTAGGTGCTTTCAAGAGTGTGATACTCGACAAACTGATAAAAGAATTCAGTTCAGAGGCGGCATGCAAATTTATCGATGATGTCACACGCCTCTCCATAAGAAGTATCACGCGCACCGGGTTCAGTTTCGGGATAGATGATGAAGATGTGCCGCCCGAGGCTCAAAACCAGATAAGCGAGGTGCTGAACCAGGCACAGGATAAGGTTGAAAAATTAATAACTGCGTATCAGGCAGGCGAGCTTGAACAGCTTCCGGGACGAACAATCAGGGAGACACTTGAAATGGAAATAATGAAAGAATTGAGCAGGGCAAGAGACGCTGCCGGTGATATTGCAGATCGCCACCTGGGAATGGATAACGCTGCGGTAATAATGGCACGGTCAGGAGCGCGGGGTTCAATGCTCAACCTGACGCAGATGGCAGCCTGCGTGGGGCAGC
Organism: uncultured Candidatus Methanoperedens sp.; assembly: GCA_964431955.1. Lineage (GTDB taxonomy): Archaea > Halobacteriota > Methanosarcinia > Methanosarcinales > Methanoperedenaceae > Methanoperedens. The sequence continues at coordinate 8,880 of CAYSLW010000028.1, forward strand.
AGGCTGTACGAGGCGAAAGAATCCAGAGAGGGTATGCAGGGCGAACCTTATCCCACTTTGATAAGGGCGACCTGGGGGCAGAAGCTCACGGGTTCGTGAAAGCAAGTTACAAGGGCGGATTATCACCCACGGAATATTTCTTCCATGCCATAGGCGGGCGTGAAGGTCTTGTGGATACTGCGGTGCGGACATCCCAATCCGGCTATCTGCAGCGGCGGCTTGTGAATGCATTGCAGGACCTTGAGGTAAAGCACGACGGCACTGTCAGGGATACGAGGAACATGATTATCCAGTTTAAATACGGAGAAGACGGGATTAACCCGATGAACAGCGATTTCAGTAAACCCGATGCTATCAGGCGGATTGTCGATTCAGTGGTAGGGGTGAAGGAATGAAAAACTTTATGACCCAGAAAAATATAGAGGAGACTGTTTCAGCCCTCTCATTGCCTCAAAATATCATTGATAACCTGGTGCGTGAACTTAAAGATAGAAAGGTTACGAAGAAACAGATGGATGAAATCATCGAACGCGTACTTTCGGGATACGACAATGCTAAAATCGAGGCTGGAGAGGCTGTAGGGGTTGTTTCTGCTCAATCAATCGGCGAACCCGGTACCCAGATGACCATGAGAACATTCCACTACGCAGGCGTGGCGGAAATAAACGTTACACTCGGATTGCCTCGCCTGATTGAGATCGTGGATGCAAGGAAAAACCCCAGCACTCCGATGATGACAATTTTTCTGGAAAAGGAATATGCGCACGACAGGGATAAAGCGCGCGAACTTGCCTGGAAAATAGAAGCGACCCATATCACCGTGCTGGGCAGCATGTATACGGACATTACTGAAATGAAAATAATCATCGAGCTGAGCAACAAAGCCCTCCTTCAGCGGAACATGACTTCAGAAGAAGTAGCTGGTAAAATTGAAGAAGAACTTGGCGCCTCTGTGGAGATTTCCGGCGATACCTTGATATTGACACCAGAGGAACCCTCTTACAGACAACTGCTTCAACTTGTTAAAAGCGTCCAATCTGTAATATTAAAAGGCATCAAAGGAATAAAAAGGGTGGTTATCAGAAAAGAAGAGATCGGGGAATATGTTTTGTACACCGAAGGTTCGATGCTCAAAGAAGTGCTTGCAATAGATGGGGTTGATGCCACGCGAACAAGGACGAACAACGTCAATGAAATCTATGAAGTAATGGGAATAGAGGCTGCAAGATCTGCACTGATACACGAAGCCACGGAAACGCTGAAAGAACAGGGTCTTACCGTGGATGTGCGCCATATCATGCCGGTGGCTGATATGATGACTGCTGACGGTAACGTAAAACCAATAGGAAGGCACGGCATATCAGGTGAAAAAGCAAGCGTTCTTGCAAGGGCAGCCTTTGAGGTAACTGTTAGCCATCTGCTGGATTCGGGTATGCGTGGAGACGTTGATGAACTCAGGGGAGTAACCGAAAACGTAATAGTGGGACAGCCTATAAGATTGGGGACCGGAAATGTCAAATTGATCGCAAAAAAAGCTGCATAAAGGAGAATAGGTATGGAAACTGATATAAATAAAGTACTGCGAAGCGTTTTATCGACAGGTAAGGCGGTAATTGGCGGAAGACAGACTCTGGATGCTGTAAATAAGGGAAAAGCGCAGGTTGTTGTACTGTCGTCTAATTGCCTGCCTGAAACTATAAATGAAATGAAAAGCGTACCTGTAATTAATTATCCCGGGACAGGTGTTGACCTTGGGGTTGCATGCGGTAAACCATTTGCGATTACCGCGCTCGCAGTGCTGGAGCCGGGAGAGTCTGAGATACTCTCTTTCAGGAGCACAAATCAGGAGTGATTGTCATTGGGTTCATCAAAGAGTGAAGTCAGGTTAAGCACTGATGGTATTAGATTTATCGCATTATTTGAAAGCCTGACAGGAGCCAGAGCAAAAGATTGCTACGAGGATATTGAAAACAACAGATTGCTGTTTGTTGTCAGAAACGGGGATATGGGTCTTGCCATAGGCAAAGGAGGGGACCATATCAACAGGGTAAAAAAGGCTATCGGCAGACATATAGAAATAATTGAACATTCAGACGACCCTGCCGAGTTCGTAAAAAATGCTTTTCATCCTGTTTCTGTAAAGAATATAAATATTGTATTTGTTGATGGCAAGCGTATAGCTTATGTAGAAGTACCTACTAAAGAGAAGGGTCTTGCCATAGGGAGAGACGGCAAAAACATCGAAAAGGTAAAAAAACTCTCCTTAAGGCACCACAATATAAACGATGTGATTATACAATGAGTCTCCGTATTTAAATACGGGGTCTAAAGAGGTAAAAAATGGGAAAAGGAATGTACGCGGCTCGGAAACTCAAGAGCGACGGTAAGAAGTTCAGATGGAGCGACAGGGATTATAGCAGGCGAGCCCTAAATCTGGACGTAAAGGCAGACCCGCTGGGAGGAGCGCCCCAGGCAAGGGGTATTGCACTTGAAAAAGTCGGGGTTGAGGCAAAACAGCCAAATTCAGCCATACGAAAGTGCATACGCCTTCAGCTTATTAAAAACGGGAAACAGATATCGGCTTTCTGCCCCGGCGACGGCGCGATTAATTTCATTGATGAACATGACGAAGTAATCGTGGAAAGAATAGGCGGCAGGATGGGCGGAGCCATGGGAGATATCCCGGGCGTGCGCTGGAAAGTGATAGCCGTGAATAACGTAAATTTAAGACAGATGGTACTTGGTAAGAAGGAAAAACCGGTGAGATAATATGCAGAAATTGTTCGGGAAATGGGATTTTACTGAAGTTGAGCTTTCTGACCCGAGCGTCAAAGGTTATATTAATCTTACGCCAGTAATTGTTCCGCACTCAGGCGGCAGGAATGCAAAGCAGCAGTTCAGCAAATCGAATTTAAACATTGTTGAGCGGCTCATCAACAAAGTGATGCGGGAAGAAACAAATACGGGACAGAAAATCACGGTGTACAGGACTGTTAAGGAAGCGTTTGAAATAGTCAATAAAAAAACCGGACAGAATCCTGTGCAGATGCTGGTCAATGCAATTGTTAACGCCGGACCAAGAGAGGAAACCGTGAGATTGCGGTACGGCGGTATTGCAGTTCCAAAATCTGTTGATACTGCACCGCAGCGCCGTGTGGACACAGCGCTTCGCTTAATAGCTGAAGGCGCGCAGCAGGCGTCTTTCGGTACAAAAAAGTCCCTTGCGAATGCTCTTGCAGATGAGATAATCGCGGCAGCAAACTATGACGTGAAAGGGTACGCCATGGGTAAGAAGGACAATATTGAAAGAGTGGCGAAAGCGGCGCGGTAATTGAGTTTTTATCCCTTTTTTCAGGCATACGGTATCACTGCTTACTGACCACTTAGTGATAACCCCAAAATATCGCGGCAAAATCCTGACAGGCGAGGTTGGGTTTGTTGCAGAGGCGATTATAAGGGGAACATGCGCGGAAATGAGCATCAAGATCATTGACATGGCGGTAAATGTAGACCACGTGCATATATTCTTCCAGTATCCACCGAAGTATTCCGTGAGCTTTATCGCCAAGAAGCTCAAGGGAAGGTCTAGCAGGATATTTAGACAGGAGTTCCCGCATCTTCGCGAATGGTGTGAGGATCATCTCTGGGCTCCGGGCTGCTATCATGGTTCGGTCGGGCAGGGCTGGGAAGTTGTTGAGAAATACATTTCCACGCAGAACTGTTCTGAAGGTGAGAAAGCTTTATAAGCAAAAAACGCTATCAAGCCCTGTACCTTAAGTACGGGGTATAGTGACTGCCGTGCGATAGGCGTTATGTGCATCCATCAGAATATCTTTAACACGAGTGATAATTGTGGCGTTAAAAATGAGGCACGGTATGATTTTGTAATATCTGTTTTAAGATTTTATTGTAGTAGAAATTGAGATTCACTCCTTCGCTAAGTTATGTGAAAGGTTTTTGTGAACTACTCCCCCTGAAGGGTTGGAGCTTCCTGCTGCATTGACCCTCTATCGAGTGATCCTTGACAGGCGTTTATTCCCGTAGTTCCTACGGTATTCTTTGATCTTCTTAGAATGTTGATTGCTGCGTTATGGTCTCTATCCAGTTCCAATCCACAAAAAGGACAACTATGTGTCCTGATCGATAGGTCTTTCGGGACTGAATTACCACAACTGCTGCAATTCTGACTTGTATTTCGTGGATCAACCAATTCAACTATTTTCCCAGCGTATTCTGCTTTGGTTTTCGTGAAATTGATTAACTGTG
>CAYSLW010000029.1:0-13009 GCA_964431955.1 uncultured Candidatus Methanoperedens sp.
CTGTGGTTCATCTGTGTTCATCTGCGGTTAAAAAATTCCAAAAGACAAAACAGCCATTAATTATCGAAAATGAGAACTTTTATGGGCATTTACAACGGGTTCGTGATGTTATAGCATGTTGAGGCGAGTTTCCGTCCTTATACTGAGAGCTTCTATCCTGTCCAGAGGAGTTTCAAAAAGCATCTCCTCCCTCCACAGAAAAAGCCTCTTATTCGTAAAAAAGTATAGAGCAATAATAATCACGCTCTATGATTAAAAATTTTGTAAAATATTTATAAAATATTATCGAAAATATTTTTAATATCTCTTTGGTTTATGATTTTGGTAGCATTCCCTGCAATATACAGGTCTGCCGCTTGAGGGAACAAACGGCACTTCAGTTTCCTGACCGCAGTCTGCACACGTTGCTTTATGCATTTCTCTTGGTCCACTCGGTCTGAAGTCTCTGCCTCCGCGGAAGCCGCCTCTTCTTTTGTTGTCCATTTAATTTCTTTCCTTTATTTTTTTAAACCAATCAACCTAATAAAAACAGCCTTGGACGGTAGTAACCATCTGATGGTTGCTAAATAAGCCAACCGATTAGGACAGTTACTGTCATTACGACATATAAAACTTTGCTTCATTCTCCTTTAAATGTTAGAAAAATATATTAGCCCTGAAGTTATCATTGATTTGAGATGAGAAGGTACTTAGCAGTATTAATTATAATTCTCTGGTCTGTATGTCTGGCATCGGCTGCAAGTTATAGTCCCGGTGATATAGAATGGGGTGCGCCTGTGACAGGCACCCTTTCCAAAGATGGCACGCTCACCAACGGGGAGTATATGGTAAAAGCGGTGGAGTTTCCTTCTCCTGTGCCAGGAATAAAAGATATCAAGGGAAATATAGTCCCTGAAACGGATGTCGAACCTATGGTTTTACTTGGGATTTATAAGAGTGGAGTCCTCATCAAAGAGCTTATCATGAATCTGCAGACCGGGCCTTACATTGATCCGGATTATGAGGTGAAGGTATCAGCTACAGGGTTCCCTGCAAAGAACGCCAGAGGGTGGGTATATGAGTACTATACCGTGGAACCGCCATGGGCAGCCATATCTATGCAGTTAAGAGGAAAGCCAAAGCTTGAAGTTACGGTTACAACTGATAAGAGCGCATACACCTCTTTCAGTGGCGAGATAATCACTGCAACCGTAACTGTTAAAAACACAGGCGAGGCAAAAATAAAAAACGTTGATGTTAATCTTAACACAGGCGAATTGAAACTCAGGGGGGGAGATACGAGCCAGCTTCACCAGTATTATCACACAATAGAAAAAGGGGCGAGCCGGACTTTTTCAGTCATACTTGTTGTCCCCGAGCTTATTGACCAGAAATCATACAGTTTAAGCGCGGATGGAAAAGGGTTTGACGTCAAAGACCTTGAATATAAAGCAACAACAAGTTCGACATCCCTTACGGTTTCACCCAAACAAAATTATTTTACTATAAGCAAAGCAGTAAGTAAAGACCGCATGTATCTTCCGGAGACTGTAGTCGTGAGGGTGACAGCAGCCAATGGCGGTATGTATGACATATACAATATCCATGTCACGGACAGCATGAATGAAAATTTTGAATTAAAATCCAATACATCCTTCCAATGGGACATCCCAGTTCTCAAGCCTGGAAAGGATTGGGGTACAACCTACTCCATCCAACCCCTTGAGGCTAGCCTCAGTGGTTTTACCATCCCTGCTGCCGCTGTGCAATTCACGGTCAATAATAAACCATACAGCGCCTCTTCCAAAACTACCACGGTTGTAGTGAACGGCCCAAAAATAATCCTGAACAAGACAGTGAATAAGCCTGTTGTAAACATAAGCGAAGATATAATAGTCACTGTTAGTATCAAAAATGTCGGTAACATAGCTACAAGAGCAGAAGTCAAAGACTCATTACCTGAAGGCTCAAGCCTTGTAAACGGTTCGACTTCTCTTGCCTCTACATTTTTAGAATTGAACACCCCGCGAGTATTCAACTATACTATCAGGATGAATGAGGAAGGAGAAATTAAGTTGCCTGCTGCTGTGGCGAACTATACAGGTGTTGAGTATAAAGGAATTACACGCTCGGCATCAAACTCAGAGAGACCTGTAGTTACTGTAGTCGACCCGAGCAGAATTCCACCCACGGTTGTGGAGACACAGACTACAACACCAACTCAAATAACTTCGCAGGAAACCACAGCAGCACCAACAAATACGTCCGAACCCACTCCAACCCCAATAACACCTGGTTTTGATATTGTGTTTGCCGTCATTGTGTTGATATTTGCAGCAGTTCACAGGCGCAGATGAATTCAATCATATTTACCCATGGAGACTGCGACGGGATATGCTCTGGCGCCATAGTTAAAAGCGCCCTTCCAGAGTCGGCTCTGTTTTTCACAAGGCTTGAGAAAAAATTAAATGAGCTTGCAGAAGTCTCAAAAGTAGTTTATATGGATCATCATCCCCTACCTGGAAGAAAATATAATACAGGTTGGTTTTTCCATGAAACCTGCTCAACTGCTGAACTGGCATACCGTATTTTTGAGAGAAAGCAAAGCCGCGATATGAGACGTATAGCAATATACGGCGCCATAGGGGATTTCAGCGAAACCGCTGTGATAAAGAAATGGGAGCGCGACTGGGATACGAGGACGCTATATTTTTACGCCGGAGCATTGATTCAGGGGATAACATACGCAGGCAGGGATTACGATTACAAAAGAAGGATAGTGGATGCGCTTTCAGAGGATACACCGCCTACCCAGATAAAAGGTCTTCTTGAAGCTGCAGTAATTGCTTCACGACGAGAGGAAGAGATCAGGATTCTGGTGAGGCAAAAGGTAGTGAAATTAAGAAAACTTGCTTATGTCGTCGATATTAACGGATATATGTCAAAAGCGGCAATATATGCAGCCTCTTATGGAAATGCGCTTGTGGGTGTATCCTGCGAGTACAGACCTCACAAACATGTGTATGATTTGAGCATACGCCTGCGGAACGGCGGTGTTGATTTAAATACAATACTGCGCCGTGTCTCGCTAAACCACGGCGGCACGGGAGGAGGACATCCTTTCGCAGGAGGTGCCCGCATTCCAAAAAAAGAGCTGGAAGCATTTTTACATGACCTGGATGATGCGTTATGAAGGAGATAATATTCGTGGGGCGCTCCAACGTGGGCAAGTCCACTATTATCAGAGCGCTCACAGGAAAGAAGCTCAGGGTGGGCAAACGTCCTGGTATAACAAGAAAACCCCTGAAAATTCCTTACCAGAACGTCCAGATAACAGATATGCCCGGATTCGGGTTCATGAGCGGGATAAGCGAAGAGAGCCAGGAAGCTATCAAGGATAATATCATCCATTACATAGAAAATAATGCTTCCAATATCGTTCTTGCTGTGATGGTGGTGAATGCAGGCTCATTTGCCGAGATTGTGGACAGATGGGCTGGAAGAAACGAAATACCTGTGGAGGTTGAACTTTATGATTTTTTGCAGGAGTTAAACATCGATGTGATTGTGGCTGCAAATAAAATAGATAAAGTCGAGGATGCGGATAAGACGCTTGATGGGATTGCAGAGCGGCTCGGCATGATTCCTCCGTGGAGGCAGTGGCTTGATAGGATAGTACCTGTGAGCGCGAAGAAAGGAGAGGTGAGAGGGCTGAAGGAGCTGATGCAGAAGAAACTGGAAGGGAAAACACATTAACAATCAATTTTTCCTTCCTGATATTATAAAAAATCGGTAGTGTCCCAAGAAACATGACCTTTATATATTGACATTCGCATTTCATGTAAATGAATTATTTATGACGGGATAACAGGATGAACAGGATGGCGCAGACGAAAAATCATCCTGTCAATCCTGTTAATCCTGTCAAGAAAAAAAAAGCTTGACGTTTTCCCTGTCCGGTATGCGGATGTGACCCTGTGTATGTGATGTCGTTTTTATTGAACCAGTCAAGCACCTCACCGACTGAATGGTAACTCTCGTAAGGATTGACGTATTTGTCAGCCGCGTAAGCCTGCTCATGTGTATTTTTAAGTTTCCTTCCGTATATCGAGCTCTCAACAAAGTACATACGCCGCTCAATATCTTCGCCTGCATTCAGTGTTAGCCACATCCTCCTTGCCCTGTGCGCAAGCCTGCCGTATCGGTTATAGAGCCCGACAGTCACAGTCCCGCCTGGTTTACTTACCAGAGGATTTATAGTTTGTTTTATGCTCTATCAAATTTTCATGCTCATTGCGATATCATTATCATTCCTGATTTTAGCACGATTAAAAGTCGTGCGGAAATATGAATATTTAAGCCAGAGGCAAAGGCAACATTTAAAATCCTTCTCCCCTATTAAGAGAGGAGATTATTTTGAAAACAAGAAAATACATCCCATTCATAGGCATGGCTTTCATGCTCCTTTTAGTTCAGTTAATCGCCCTTGCTCTGAGCGAGCCTTTCGAGATAAATGAATTCAGGGCATTTGAAAACCCGGAAGCAACAGGCAACGTCGTGTACTGGATAGGAGCTATCCTCGTCTTTACCGCTTTTATATTTGTTGTTATAAAAATGAATAAAAGATGGATAATTCAGGCTTTCATCCTCTTCGCCGTGTTTTCAACTTTATATTATGTTTTCTTTGCTATATTTTCCATGTTTTTAATTCCAGAGCTGAACTTCCTTTTAACCCCGATGCTCTCTGCAGCCCTGACCGTGATTCTTTACAAATTCCCCGAATGGTATGTTATTGATATCACAGGCGTGACAATAGGCGCGGGCGCAGCCTCGATATTCGGCATCTCGCTTGCTATTCTGCCCGCAATGCTTTTACTTGTTCTTCTTGCTGTTTACGACTACATTGCAGTTTACAGGACAAAACACATGATAGCTCTTGCGGAAGGCGTGATGGATTTGAGGCTGCCGATATTACTTGTAATTCCAAAGCACTGGAAATACTCTTTTCTTAAAGAGAAGTTTGATAAAGAAGAAAGAGAAGCTTTCTTCATGGGACTAGGAGATGCTGTTATACCAACTATATTTGTAATCTCTGCAAATACGTTTGTTGATGCAGGCTATTATACCCTGCCGCTCATAGGGAATGTGAATCTTCCGGCAATAGGCGCAATGCTTGGCACTCTTGCAGGCTTTGCCGTGCTCATGGGATTTGTAATCAAGGGCAAGCCGCAGGCAGGTCTTCCTTTCCTTAATAGCGGGGTGATTCTTGGTTACGTGGCTGGCAGCCTGATAGCAGGCTCGCCCATGATTTGAGTAAATATTACCACGGCATGTTCAATATCCACAGGCTCGCATTCAGCGCATTCGAATTGCAACGTGGTATGGAATATCTGGAATCTTTCCTTTGCCATCCTACTGATATTCCTTGTCATAATTTCTGTCTGCTGAACATGGATTCTATCCACGATAACATGGGCGCTCATAGCATGGATAGTTGAACAGATGCTCCAGATGTGAATGTCATGGGCTCCTTTGATTCCTTCAATTTCCATCAAGACTTTTACAAGCGTGTCGGCATCGATATGCTCTGGTGCAAATTCAAGCAGGATGCGCGCAGAGCCAAATACGAGTTTGAGTGCGCCGTAAAGCAGCATCACACCTATTAAAATGCTAAGAACAGGGTCAACCACGTTGTTTCCTGTGAAAATGATAATAACTGCGCCAGCTATCACTGCTACGGATGCAAGAGCATCGCCAATTACATGCAGGTATGCCCCTTTGATGTTGAGGTCATGATGCCCACGCAGTTTCAAAGCCGTCCAGGTATTGACAATCAGTCCAAGGGTAGCAATTATAAAAACTTCCATCCCTTTTACAGCAGGCGGATTCAATATTCTGCCATATGCCTCATAAAAGATGAAAAACACAATCCCGATAATTGTTAATCCATTTATCAACGCAGCAAAAATCTCAAACCTGTGGTAGCCGAATGTCACGTTCCTGTTGGAAGGACGGGTGGATATTCTTATCGCGCCGTAGGCAAGAAATAATGCAACCACGTCCATAAACACATGGGCAGAGTCTGAGAGGAGGGCAAGGCTGTTGGATATTATTCCTCCTGCGAATTCCAGGAAAAAGATAAGCGTTGTGAGGACTATTGCAATTTTCAGGTTTTTATCGATGTCTTCCATTATTTTTATAATTTCTTTAGATCAAATAATGTATTAAGATTGGCGCTATGATAAAATATTTCTATCGGTAGCGCTACGTAGAATTTATGCTCATTGAAGAAATTAAACTTGAAAAGGGCAGCGCTCTTGGTTTGAAATTGGATATGGAACATGCACCCCTGCTCGTTATCAGGGCAAATAAAGGTTTTGTGATGTGCGGTTATCTTAATATGGATGTGGCTAATAAACTCGGGGATGTGGCTGTGAGGGTCACGGGTGTAAAAAGTTTCGAAGATGTTTTGAATGCCAAGGCGATGGACGTTTCTGAAGCTGCAAAAAAGCTGGGCATTACAGTCGGCATGCCTGCGAGAGAGGCATTAACGAAAATGCTCTAACTATGGATATTATCGGGCGTCTTACATGCATCCAGTTTCCTGCATATTTCGCAATCTGTCTCGCAGGGTTCGATGTGAATCAATATTGAAAGGTTGGGGATCTTCTCCTGTATATCTTTTTCAAGATGGTTGCAGAATTCATGTGCGTCTGCAACAGGCTGGTTTTTGGGCACTACCAGATGCAAATCCACATATCTTTCAGCGCCAGACATCCGTGTACGGAGATCATGGTATTCGGCAAATTCGGAATAATGCTCGGCAATTATGGATTTGATGATATTCTCTTCTTTGTCTGAAAGTTTTACGTCCATAATTCCAGAGACAGAGCGTTTTGTCAGGTCGTACGATGCCTTAAGAATGATAAGCGCTACAAGGATTGCCAGGACCGGGTCAAAAATCGGATTTTTCGTTATTTGAATGAGAACAAGACCAATACCGACACCTACTGAGGTATAAACATCCGTAGTAAGGTGGTAGGCATCAGCTTCAAGAGCAATAGATTCAGCTTTCCTCGCTACTTTCATGATTTTCCTGGAAACAATAAAATTCACGACTGCCGATATGCCCATAATAACAATACCTGCGCCGATTAAATCGTACTCAATCCCCTCCTTGTTTATAATTTTTTCAGTTGCTTTATAAAGTATGATTATGGCTGCTATGAAAATAAGTATTGCTTCTACGGTTCCTGAAACATTTTCAAACTTACCGTGCCCGAATTTGTGTATATCATCAGCAGGTTTTCCGGCTTTTTTCACTGAATAATTGGCAATAACAGCAGCCAGCAGGTCGATGCCTGAATGGAGGGCTTCTGAAAGTACGCTTATCGAGCCCATTAAAAAGCCAATGGCGAGCTTCATGAAAAGCAAAAAAGTATTGGAGTATATAGAGAGTCTCGCTACGGATGTTATTTCTTTATGAGCCGCAAAATATTTGTTGTTCTTATCTGGCATTTATATCAGTCCCCGTATTTAAATACGGGGTATTATTACTTTATCTCAGTAATAGTATAAAGGGGTATTTATTTGAGCAAAGGAGCTTATCCCTGAGCAATCCTTCATTTTAAATCCATGCTTTCAAATAATTATAAAGCATAATATATCCGATAAGCAATAAAAGCGTCATGAGCAGGCTTTTCTTCCATTCTTTGTTCCATTGCGCCCCCATAAATAGCCCAATGACAAAACCGATAACATGCGATATATAAGCCACATTTCCCCCCGACCTGTTCTGGATGGCTAATATGTTGAGAATGAAATACAGAAGCGCCAGCGGACCTATCGGCGAGAGGAACTGGAACGACAACCCGGGGCGGCGAACCATCAAAACAGCAGCCATGACCGCGAATATAGCAGCGGACGCGCCCACCATATTCGCGTTATAGAAGGGTATCAGAAAATTTGTGAGCTTCATTGCGATTTTACAAGCTCTTTTGTATGTTCTGCAACTTTCTCAGGATCCACGCGTCTCCTTGCAGCGCCGCTAACTTCCGCAGCCAGCGCCACGGCAGAGGCAACAGACGAGGCAACCCTTGAATCAAAAATGCTTGGTATAATCATATCCTCCGCTGGTTCAGGCACAAGCGAAGCCAATGCATTTGCAGCCGCCAATTTCATTTCTTCATTGATATCTCTTGCCCTTACATCCAGTGCTCCCCTGAATACACCTGGAAAACCAAGCGCGTTATTTATCTGATTTATGCAGTCTGAACGCCCTGTTCCTACGATGCGCGCGCCAGCCTGCTTTGCCCGCTCAGGCATAATCTCAGGTATCGGGTTTGCAAGCGGGAAAACAATCGCATCATCTGCCATGCTTCGGACCATTTCCTCAGAAACTATGCCGCCTACCGACAAACCAATAAAAACATCAGCACCTTTCATGGCATCGGCAAGTGTCCCTTTTTCATTGCTCTTATTCGTGAGCTCTGCAAGCTCTTTTTTATAAGGGTTCAGGTCAGTTCTGTCTTTGTGGATTATGCCCCTGGAATCACATACAAGAATATCCCTTACCCCTTCGCTTATCAGGAGCTTGGCACTCGCAGTGCCTGCAGCCCCTGCTCCGCTGATGACCACTTTTATCTCACTGAACTTTTTCCCAACTATCTTTAAAGCATTTATTAAACCCGCCAGCATGACAAGCGCTGCCCCGTGCTGGTCATCGTGAAATACCGGGATATCAAGCAATTTTTTTAAGCGAGTCTCTATTTCAAAACACCTTGGCGCGCTTATATCTTCAAGATTGATACCTCCGAAAACAGGGGCTATGTTCTTTACGACATTGATTATCTCATCGGTATCCTTGGTATCAAGGCAGATGGGAAACGCATCCACGCCTGCGAATACCTTGAAGAGCATGGCTTTCCCTTCCATTACAGGCATAGCAGCGAGAGCGCCGAGGTCGCCCAACCCAAGCACGGATGAGCCGTCGCTCACCACTGCCACAAAGTTTGCTTTCCCTGTGTAGCGGTAAACATCATCCCTGTTCGAATAAATCCTGCGGCAGGGTTCTGCCACGCCAGGAGTATAGGCAAGACTCAGTTCTTTTTTTGTCTTTATCGTTACCTTGCTTTTCACTGCTATTTTCCCGCGAGCACGCTCATGGAACTCAAGCGACCGTTCATATACCGACTCTTTCATCTACGTCACGCTCCAGCGCCTTTTCAACTGCCTTTTTATGTAATTCCGCAGCTTTATGTATTCCGCCTTTTATGCCCCGAAGAGCCCTGCACGGATACTGCTGCACCAGAAGCCCCGCTTTTCCCGGCGCATCCTTTATACTTGCCCCTGCAAGACCCTTCGCCATGTGCCATGTGCTCCCGCAGGGTGCGCCGCATATGACCTCTGCGTTTGAGATTATTCCGTTTTTTGTGGTTATTCTGAGCTTTGGTCTTCCGAAACAGGATGCGAATTCGTCAACGACATTATTACCGCATTTTTCTATATCGCAGCATATTTCGTGTACTTCGATATGCATATTATATTTTTCTGATACGTTTTTAAGTTCGGATAACCCGCCTGCTCTGGCAGTGCCGCCTGCGATGATTATGGCGCGAGCGCCCCGCTCTCCTGCAAGGCGAACGATTTCGGGCGTAAGGTCGGGATGCAGGATGTAGGCAATTACGAGGTCATTTGAAAAAATGCTTTTACCAATGTTAAGATTTGCTACAAAATCCCCTGGGTTTTCTATAAAATCAGGAAGGTCTTCAGGGATTTCTATTGAAGATACCTTGAAATATGAATTGTTTTTTATAGTCTCTATTAAGCGCCTGCCGTATTTTCCTCTTGTTATTACGCCGATGAAAATCATTGATTTATTATTGGCGCTTTAGTATTTTGGTCTTGCGGAATTTAATCAAAACATTCTATCCCTCAGATTTAAGCAAGTATATAATCGTTCAAGATGCGGCAACGCCGAAGACTCTGGAGAGATATACCCTCATGCCAGAAGGTGCTCTTTATTCTTTTGACCAGTCAATTGAGACTAAGAGACCTTACTTTAAGACACCAATAAAAGGTCTATATTTAGCGGGCGCTTCAATCAACTTTCCCGGGCGGAGGAATAGAGGCGGTTGTAATCTCTGGAATGATTTGTGCAAACGATATGTGTAATTGGGAGGTTAAGGCACCATGAACGAACTCTCCGCTTTGCCTCGCAAAGCTCCGACCCTTACTGGTGCGTATAACAACGGACATACGGCTACGCTTCGCTCCGCCAAAATCGTTCCCTTCGGGAACGACTTCGTATGTCCACAGCCGTTATCTGCCATGTCGCATTTGAAAATAAATGAATCAAAAATGAGGAGGCAATAATATGGACACTCCGTATCCTAGATTAGAGGAAATATTAGCATTGATCAAAGACACCCATGATGGGAATGCAGTACTCCCAGAATTTCAGAGAAGTTTTGTATGGGGAAATCAGGATATTAAGGACTTTTTGGTTTCTATACTCAATGGGTACTTCACAGGTACATTCCTTTTCTTAAGGCGAGGAGATGCATTCGATTTTCAGATTCGCTATTTTGAAGGAGTTGACAAAGTAAATACCGGTTTGTCCAAAGACCCGAATGAACGAAGTGTTGATAAAGCGGTTCTGGACGGTCAGCAAAGGTTAACTGCGGTTTTTTATTTTATTTACGATTATTTCAGAATCTGACTATAACATTGATGTTGGAAGATTTTTAAATAAATAGCGTTTATTCAGGGGCAGAACTGCCTGGAAGCGACCTGACGATAAGCACCGCCCCATCTTTTCCAGTTATAACGACTTTTGTCTTTGGCTCAATCCTTTCCATAGATTTAGCCAGCCAGTACTCACCCTGATATCTTACATAGCCAGTAGTCTCTGGAGTTATTGCATCTATGGTCTCGGCTGTATCTCCCACTATTTCTCCTATTGCCGGTTTTTTTCTTCTTATTTCCATCATCTTATAAATTGCAAAAGCCAGGAAAACCCCTAAAATCACAGCCGGTGCAAGCAGGCTTATCAAAAGAGTTCTTAGAAATTCTGGAGAATACATCCCTGGATAACCCATTGGTACAAGCAATATGCTCCCAAGAACAATGCACGCAATACCAGCTAAGCCTATGAGCCCGAAGGACGGGGCATACAGTTCAAATATCAGCAGCGCCATGCCAAGTGCAATCAGGAATAAAGCTGATATATTTACCGAGAACCCAAGTCCTACAAGCCCAAGGCTTATGGAAATAACCCCGAATACCTCGGCGCCATAGCCTGGACTGGTAAGTCCAAATACGAGGGAGTATATCCCAACAAACAACAGCAGTGACGCAAGAATTGGATTTGAGAGCAAATTCAAGAGCAATAGCCTCAATGAAGGAGAGTAATATACAAAACTTGCCCCGGACGTATTCAGCATTCTGCCTTTTACTTTCATCCCATCCACCTTCATCAATAGATCCTCAATGCCTGGAGAAACAACTTCGATCACATTCGCATCTTTTGCCTGCTCTGCATTCAGGTTCAGGTTTTTCGTGATAAACTCCCTTGCAGCGGTTACATTTCTTCCATGCTGCCTTGCCCTCTCCTCTGCCAGTGCAACAACTGCATTTATGATTTTTTCTTCCTGAACTGGTCTCATGCCCTGTGGTGTCATTTCTACTGGCTGTGCAGAGCCGATTATTGTATTTGGTGCCATGGCTGCTATATCAGTGGCAAGAAGTATGAGAGTGCCAGCAGACCATGCAGTAGCGCCTTTGGGATACACATAGCCTATTACAGGCACTGGAGAAGTCTCGATGTGCTCGATAATCTTTTTTGTCTCTTCAAAACCTCCTCCAGGGGTATTCAGGATTATTATCAATGCCTGCGCATTCTCAAGCTGTGCATTTCTAAGAGCGTCGTTTACAATATCATCGCTTGCAGGGGTTATGGTGTCCTTCAGCTCGACTACGACGACCTGTGCACCTGCGGCTTGTACAAAGAAGAAAAGAAATAAAAAAAACGAAAGCCTCATTTACTTTCAGCTTTCGTTTTAGCCTCTGCAAAAGCCCCGGTCAAACCTGCAATATTACTGATATCACCACCCGGCGCACCAGACGTGACCACGATCAAATTCTTCTCTCTTGAAATTTCTGCAAGGGTCTGAAGCTCCCTGAGCTTCATGGCAATAGGCACCTTCTGGTACAGCTCGGCTGCTTCCATCATCTTCTGGCTTGCCTGGAATTCTCCATCAGCAAGTATTATTCTCGATCTGCGCTCACGCTCTGCCTCTGCCTGCTTGGCTATTGCCCTCATCATCGACTCCGGGAGGCTTACATCTCTTATTGTGACCGCAGAAATCTTTACGCCCCACGGCTCTGTGGCTACATCCAGCACCTCCTGGAGTCTCCTGTTCAATTCTTCCCGCTTTGATAGGAGGGCATCCAGTTCTATCTGCCCTACGATATCCCTCAACGATGTCTGAGCAAGCATGCTTGTAGCTAGCATGTAGTTTTCGACCTTCGTAATAGCATTTATAGGCTCAACAATACGGTAATAAAGGACGGCGTCAACATCCACGCTTACGTTATCCTTTGTAATTATGCCCTGCTTTGGCACATCGATTGTTATTACCCTTAGATCTGCCTTTACTGTGCTGTCAACGATAGGGATTATAAAGAACAACCCGGGACCTTTTGCCCCAAGTAATCTCCCCATCCTGAATATCACAACACGCTCATATTCCCTTACCACTTTTATTGCCATTGCAAGTATTATTATAATTAATACCGCGGCAATTATTGTTGCTAAGAAGACCATATTATATCACCATTTGTTAATGGACAAGCTCATATAAAGATTTTACCAAGACAGGCAAAACAATTGTTACCAGAAGCCTCCACATGCCACATAAGTACGGTTTCCTTATGCCAGAAACTTATTTTGTTCTACCAATCCTGATCCAGATAATCTATCAAATATTCCCATTTTCACACCTCCTTATGCGACCAATTGCAGATAACG
>CAYSLW010000030.1:0-11045 GCA_964431955.1 uncultured Candidatus Methanoperedens sp.
AGTTTTGTGTATATTTATCTTACAAAGCTGAAGTACTGGCCATATGGCACTATTTTAGTCGGGGGTGGGAAGACCGGGGCTACGTGCCTTGAAACATAAGAGAGAAAGTATAACAAACGGGACATTTGGAGGTAAAAAAAATAAACATGTCCCTGGGGTTGAAATCCCACCTTGAGGGTCTGCTCCTGCATGAAGAGAACGGGCAGTGCGATGCTGTGAAGCATTGTGCGGAGTTTCCAAGTATCGTAAACCACAGCCCTGAACAGCAAGTGAACCAGAAGTGGCCTTATCGCTTTGTGACGCCCCCAGTCACGGCGGAAACTTGCGCAGAATCGTTCCTGAAAAGCGGAATAATGAACGAAGGCATATTTGAGGAGAGCATTGAAGGCACTCCTCAAGGCGGAAATCTGAGCCCTCTTCTGGCGAATATCTATTTAAACCATTTCGACAGGAGGAAGGGCGATTATGGTTATCTGCTTTTGAGATATGCCGATGACATCGTTATTTTCTGCAAGTATGGATGGGAAGCAGAAGATGCTCTCAAGCATGCAAAGGAGATTCTTGAAAGAGAGCTGAAACTCAAGCTCAGTCCTGAGAAGACAAAGATTGTGCATGCAAGGAAGAAAGGTGTTGAGTTTCTCGGTTTCCATTTCAATGGACGCTGGAGAAGACCAAGAGATAAGGCAAAGAAGAGGTTCAGGGAAGAGATAAGGCGAAGAACAAGACGGCAGCAACCGATAAGCCTTGAAACTGTAATACGTTTTCTCAATCCCGTTATTCGGGGTTGGGGGAACTATTTCAAGGGTGGTACTGTTAAGAAATTGTTCGCTGAACTCGATGGTTATATTCGGGGACGTTTAAGGAGCTTTAAGGCTAAAAAGCGTACCTGGAAAACTATTCTATACACACTTCCTGAGCCTGAATTAAGGAAAATGGGGCTGATTTCTCTTTCTTCGTTACTGAATGAATCCGTCCGTGCAGTTTGATGAGGAGGGGGGAGGTTGCAAGACCTCTCCTTTACTCTACTCTCGTGTGAATTTTTTCCTTGTTTTCATATTTGCACCCTTTCTGTAGATGTTTGTTAAGAATGTTTCTTAACTACCCGTCCACTTTTTGGGGTGCAGTCCAATTGAGAAATTCTTTTTAAGCATCATCACCGTTTAGCACTAAAATGAAAATCAAAGACCTCGCCCTTCCCGGAAGCGTTATCCAGTTCTATTCAGGTTCAGGCATAACCGGGTTATATCCCCCTCAAGCCGATGCCATCAAAGCTGGGCTTCTCGAAGGCAAGAATATCGTAGCTGCGATTCCCACAGCCTCGGGAAAAACACTTCTGGCAGAATTTGCCATGTTAAAATCAATATTGAATGAAAACAAACGGGGAAAAGCCCTGTACATCGTACCTCTGCGCGCCCTGGCATCAGAAAAATACGACAGGTTCCGCAGTTTTGAAAGCATAAAGAAGAACAACGGCAGGGGGATATCCACAGGAATAGCGACAGGGGATTTCGACTCCCGCGATGAGTGGCTCGGGAATTTCGACATCATCGTAGCCACATCCGAAAAAGTGGATTCTCTCCTGCGAAACAACGCGCACTGGATGGAGGAGATAAGCGTTGTAGTGGCGGATGAGATTCATCTCATAGACTCACCTGACCGGGGGCCCACGCTTGAAATCGTGCTTGCCAAACTGATGAAGCTTTGCCCGCAGATAATCGCACTTTCAGCTACCATAGGCAATGCAAATGAAATCGAAAAATGGCTGAAAGCCAAGCTTGTAGTGAGCGATTGGCGCCCCATAATATTAAAAGAAGGGGTTTTCTTTGGAAGCGCGATAAATTTTGCAGATAGGAGCCAGCGCGCGATTAAGGAGTTCCATAAAGACAGCACCATTTCGCTTGCGGCGGATACCCTCGTTGAAGGCGGGCAGTGCCTTGTATTTGAAAGCAGCAGGAAGAACGCGCAAAGCACTGCATCGCGCATCGGAACATCAATATCCCCTCTTGTCGCAAGTGACACAAAAGAAAAACTGCGTGTTCTCGCTATGGAAATCCGCGAATCAAGCGAGGTAGAAACCGCAAGAAAGCTAGCGATGTGCATCGAGAACGGAAGCGCGTTCCACCATGCAGGGCTTATTTCGGAGCAACGCAAGATAATCGAGGACGGGTTCAGGGCAGGCACGATAAAAGTAATCGTGGCTACACCCACACTTGCGGCAGGGCTCAATCTCCCGGCGCGGCGGGTCATAATCAAAGGCTACAGGCGTTATGATGTTAACTTCGGGCAAACACCCATACCCGTACTTGAATACAAACAGATGGCAGGAAGAGCCGGGCGCCCGAGGCTTGACCCTTATGGTGAAGCTGTTCTTGTGGCAAAAACCTATGATGAATTAGAGGAGCTAATGCAGCACTATGTACTTGCTTCTGCTCCGAAAATATGGTCAAAACTCGGCAGCGAGAATGCCCTGCGAACCCATATTCTTTCCACAATCGTAACAGGGTTTGCAAGAAGCATGGATGAATTGCTTGAGTTCATGAGTGCTACTTTTTATTCAACCCAGCAGGAGCCATGGAGCCTGAAGGCTATAATTGATAAAATAATAGCTTTTCTCGCTGAAAAAAAGATGATAGTTGAAAAAGAAGGGCTTTTTGCAACGCGCCTTGGGGAACTTGTATCACGCTTATACATCGACCCGCTTTCTGCCTCGATGATCCTTGAAGGGATGGAGAAGATAGAAGAAAAAAGCATTCAGTATACGGAGCTAACGCTTCTTCATCTTGTATGCAGGACGCCCGATATGCGGCAATTGTACCTGCGTTCTAATGATTATGAATGGTTAAGTGAGCACGTTTTAGAGCATCATTCGGAATTTGCCCAGATACCACAGAAGTTCAAAGTGGATTACGAGTGGTTCCTGTCAGAAGTCAAGACCGCATGCGTGATGCTTGACTGGATAAACGAGAAGAAAGAAGAGGATATGGTCAAGAAATTCGGCATTGGAGAGGGAGATATAAGGGCACTGTCTGAAACAACTCTCTGGCTTGTTCATTCGATGGCTGAACTTGGCGCATACCAGAAGATGTCCTGTGCGCAGAAAGCACGGGAACTTGAAAACCGCGTGGAATACGGAGCCACACCTCCGCTTCTTGACCTCATCCAGATAAGAGGCATCGGAAGGGTACGCGCCCGCAAGCTTTATAATGCCGGATTCAGGGATATGCAGGCGCTTCGTGCGGCGGAGCCGGGTACGGTTGCAAAGATTATAGGCACGAACCGGGCAATGAAAGTCCTAAAACAGATAGGGACTCCCGTATCTATCGAAGAACCAGCCCAAGAACAGCGTAAGCTAGGAGATTTCAGGTAAACTTTAATACTTATTTGATAGTTAATGAGGTGATGGATCGATTGAGCTTGGCGGGAATTTTATACGGAAGCTATGAGGCTTTACTTACCAATGAAATAAGGGAAAAGCCCGTCCCATCGCACGTTGCAATTATAATGGACGGCAACAGGCGCTTTGCAAAGAAGCACGGAATGGCGCAGTATTACGGTCATTTCAGGGGCGCAGACACAACAGAAAAAGTTCTCGATTGGAGTTTTGACCTGGGCATCAAACAGCTTACAGTATATGCTTTTTCAACAGAGAATTTCGGAAGGTCTGATGAAGAGAAAAAGCAGCTTTTTGAGCTAATGGGGATAAAATTTGATAAGATATGCAGCGATGAGCGCACTCACAGACGCCGTATGCGGGTGAGAATACTTGGGAATATCGGTAATCTTCCTCTTTCTTTGCAATCATCCGCAAGACACACAGAAGAAATAACAAAGAATTACGATGGCGTATATCTTAATGTAGCACTGGCGTATGGGGGAAGGCAGGAGCTTGTGGATGCTGCACGGAAGATGGCAAGGAAAGTCAAAACGGGTGAACTCTCCTTAAAAGACATAAATGAAGAAACAATCACCGATAATCTATATACCGAAGGCGGGTCACTCCCGTACGTCGACCTTATTATCCGCACAGGCGGGGATGAGCGGATATCCAATTTTCTTCCATGGCAGGCAAACGGGAATGAGTGTGCCGCATATTTCTGCGCCCCATTCTGGCCTGAGTTCCGGAGGATAGACTTCCTTCGGGCGGTACGCACATACCAGACGCGTGAGCATGAGAGGCAAAAAAACACAGTTATGAGGGTTGTCAAACTGTTGAGCTATTACGGGAAGGTAGAGGTGGAAGATGTAATTCGCATCTCAAGGAGATTTATCGCAATCCCCGAGGATGAAATCGTAAAGATACTCCATGAACTCGCGCACCACAATGTTGTGATGTACAGCATGATAAAGTGGTAATCATTTCCCGAACCTGCGCTGTCGCTTCTGGTAATCTCTTATAACTCTCAGGAAGTCAACCTTCCTGAAATCCAGCCAGTTAACATCCGTAAAATACAGCTCGGAATAAACCGATTGCCAGATGAGGAAATCCGTCAATCTCTTGCCGCCTGCGCGAATAACAATATCAGGTTCAAATTTGAACAGTAAATGGGATTCGATTACGTGTTCATTTATATCCTCAGGATTCAACTTCCTGCTTTCTACTTCCATCATTATTTCCTTAATTGCGCGGGTCAGTTCATACTTTCCGCTGTATCCGAGCGAGACATCAATATTCATCCCCTCGCTTCCATGCTTTTTTATCTCTTTGTCCCCCCATGTGATTACATTAATATTTGGAGTTATGCTGTAAAGTACTGAAGGTATTTCCGAGGATAGCTTTGTGCATATTTTTTTACTGAGCTTTGCATCCACTTCGATTATACTTATGTACACTGTAACGGTTTTTATCTCTGTCTCTTTGCACCATGCAGCAAAAGAATTCAGTTTATTATAATTATTGTCCGCGAGCAAATCGCTTTCCGCAAGAGCCAGCACGATATGTTCCGGCACATCCTGTTTTTTTATTGCATTTTTGAGTTTCCATTCGTATAAAGCCGAAATCAATCCCATTGCTCTTTTATTGGGGGCGTAAGGATAAAGTATTTGCCTGTAAATACCGTTTCTGTGAACCATGAACCTTATGCAGCGCTACAGGAAACAGAGCATCTATATTTTCCTCGGATTGATTGCACTTCTATTTCCATTCTTCAAGACTTCTTATTTTGTGCTGGCATTTCTCGGCGGGGCTGTACTTTTTTCAATTATTCCCCCTGCATCGCCAGTTTTCGGATTCCTTGCCCGCGAATACGATATTAAAGCAGGGAAACTCGTGGGCTTGACCCAACTCTTTTTTACCATGTCCATCCTGCTACTGATAAGTTTAGGTGCAGGAGCCAATAAATTCCCCTTATTCATTATCGGGGCGGCTTTTGCTATTACAACATTCGGCGACGGTGTAGCAGATGTTGTAAATATTCTTGATAAAGCAAAACAGACAGGGCAGAACGATATAAAGTTCTATTCCGCAAAATCGAGCATTATTTTTTTGATATCGGGCAGTATTTCTGCGCTCCTTGCAGGAGCCTGGGTATCAGGCTTTACTTTGCAGGTTCCACTCGGCATGCTTTTTTTTCTTTGCGTTATCGGAGCTATTACCGGCGCACTTCTCGAATCCATGACCATGACCGAGGATAATATAGTAATACCGTTCGGCTCGGCGATGGTGATGTGGCTTTTCTATAGATTCAGCTTTAGCTATAGCGTAGATGCCATGTATCTCATGCAGGCGCTTGTTTTTTCTTTTGTACTCGGATACCTTGCATACAGGGCTCGTATCGCCGATATCTCTGCAATGCTCAGCGCAACATTGCTCGGGGTGGTGATTATTATATCCAGCGATAAAGGATGGTTTTTATTTTCCATTCTTCTTGCCTTCTTTTTTATGGGAAGCCTGTTTACCCGCTACAAATACGATTATAAACTGGCGCAGGGGATAGCCGAGGAAAAAAGAGGGGTTCGCGGATACAAGAACGTTTTCAGTAATTCCTTAGCTGCTCTTTCCTTAGCTGTGGCGTATGGAATATTTCCTTCCCACGAACAGATTCTATTGGCTGCTTATCTTGGTTCAGTCGCTACGGCGTGCGGCGACACCCTGGCAAGCGAGATAGGGGAGACCTGCAAGGGAGAGCCGCGGATGATTACAACATTCAAAAAAGCCAGGGCAGGTACTGATGGTGCAGTATCGCATCTTGGCGAGGGAGCCGCGTTTTTTGGAGCGGCGGTGATAGCTCTTCTCGCATTCCTTTTAATAAAAAATGATTTCGGTCTCGTACTAGCTGTGATTGCAGGAGGATTTATCGGCACAAACATCGATAGTGTACTCGGCGCCACGCTCCAGCAGAGAGGTTACCTATCGAACAACGGCGTAAATCTTTTTGCAACGATTTCAGGCGCGTTTATATCCGGGATACTTTATTATTCAATGGGCTCGTAGTATAGTCCGGATAGTACATGGGCCTCCGGAGCCTATGACCCGGGTTCAAATCCCGGCGAGCCCGTATAAAAATAAATATTGAGGAAGTTTAAATGTCTATTGGGTTTGTTGTGATTCTGGCGCTGATTGTTGGAGCCGCCACGGTCACGGGGATAGCAGTAGGATATGAGTACAAGTCAAATGATAAATTCCAGAAATGGTTTGACAACGGAGTATCAAAGACAAAGGCTGGAATCTTCGGAATACCTGTTTCTGTCGGCGATTTGCTGAGGGGAAACGAGCCGCCTGTTGCGGATTTCGAGATAAAAGGGAATCTGACAGAAGGCAGTCCTATAGATATTGTGGATAAGAGTTATGATACCGATGGAAAAGTCGTGAAGAATGAGGTAAGGGTGGATGGCAAAGTGACCCCCACGACGGAAAACCTGTTTCTTTCTTCAGGAAGGCACGAAATCAGCCTGACCGCTTATGATGACGGCGGCAAGAGCGCGGTGAAATCCGCGATGCTGGATGTGGGGGAGAAGGTGAAACAGCCTTCTGATTATGACTACTATGACGAGAATTTCAAAGTCGGGATAATGATAGAAGGGGACCCGCAGTTCAAGCAGAATGTTACGAATCTGATAGAAACTTTCAAGCAGGTAACGCCGGACGATTACGCTGACTTGATTAAATACGCGCCGAAAAAGATTGAAAAGAGTTCCGATATTTTCAGTTGGTATGGTGGCCCTTCAAATAACGATTTTATTGAATTACCTGAAAATGTTGAAGATATGGGTGGAAGTGAAGATTTAGAAATAAGAAAAAAAGCCCTTCCTGTAATTTATGGCGAAATGAAAAGTGCCATGGAATCTAAAACAGGAGTTGAATTTTCAAGTGCCTATGATGCTATAATGAATGACGAAAAAGACTTCTATGATTATGGGATAAAAATTGGTTTATGGAATAAAGAATTTGCAAATAGAAATTTAGAAGTTATTTCTGAGAAACTAAAAACCGGAACATATTTTAACGGAGCTACTAGTATTGTTGATGATGGTCAGAAATATCTTCCTTCAGATTAAGAATTAGATTTTGGTTTATAATCAATTTTATATACCACCTTTTCAATAATTATACCAGCTAAAAGAGGCTGGTATTAATGAAAATAAAGATTCTTCTTTTCATGATTTCGATTTTTGCTGTTCTTTCTCTATCTTCTCAAAATGTTATTGCTGATTGCGAATATGCTTACCCGCCTGGACCAATGCCTGATGAAATATATTTCTTGGATTGCATTAAAATTTCTGATTCCGGTTGTGATAGTAGCTGCGGCGCATGGACCGAAGGATGCGACGGCACAAAAGTTAAAGTAAAAGTTATTAGCCAGTGCTATTCTGCCCCGCTCCTTACTTCATGTAGACTGCTTCAAGGCGGCGACCATGTCCAGGTAGGTCTTCGCTATACTTACAATGATTGCGCAAGCGAGTCTGTTAATAAGAAATGTTATGGCGGAGCATGTGAATGTTTTAGCAATGTGGATTGTACAAATCCTGCAAAACCAAACTGCGATTTATCTACTCATGTTTGTAAAGCGCCAGAATTACCAAAATGCCCAGACGGCACAGCAGAAGGCGCGTGCTGCGCAGAGGCGGGAAAGAGGTGCAAGAAAGACGCGAGCAATAATCTGGTTTGTCAGGTGGACTCTACCTGTGCAGACTGCACCGCCATCCTATCTTTCCCAACAGTGGGAACGGGCGACCCCTGCGGGATTTCCGCATCAATCAGCGCGAGCGGCTGCGATGGAAAATCATATCAGGTAAAGGAGGGCACGACTTCAAAATGTTTTGGAACAGTATCGGGAAGCGCATTCTCAACCTCCTGCTCATTCACCCAGTCGGGCACAAAAACTTATGACTTGTATGTTGACTCTGCAAAGAAGGACACGGAAAGCGGAAGATGTGAGAGCGGCGAACAATAAAAATGCATAGTTTTATAAACTTTATTACACATATTTTGTCTTATGTTTACATCGATGTTCAACAAAAGCAAAAAAGGCGTAGAATTGAGCCCGCTGGAGCACAAGATATATTTCAGTTTCTATGAGAAAGAGGTATTTGGAAGCAGTGACGCATATAAAATCATCCCGAACAAAAAAACGGCAAGGCAGATTCTTTTCAGGTTAAAGAAAAAGGGTTTTATCAAACAAATAAAACGCGGGCTCTTTGCGATTATCCCGGCGCAAATGATAGGGAAAGAATTCTCCGTAGATAAAATATTGATAGCATCGAAATTGACAGAACCATATTTTATATCCCATCATACGGCTTTGGAAATCCACGGAGTCGCGCAATCTTATTTTAACATAGCATACATCTCGGCAAATAAAATTTTAAAGCCGTTTGAATTCCAAAACATATCATACAAATTCATAACTACGAAGCATATCTTCGGGGTAGAACAGATTTCAAGAGGGAATTTGAAAATAAATGTCAGCGACATTGAAAGAACGGTTCTGGATTGCATAAGAAAGACGGAATATGCCGGCGGTATTGAAGAACTTGCAAAAAGCATTTCCGCATTTCCCAATTTGGATTATAAAAAAATGCTGAAACATCTGAATCTTTTCGGCGAGAAAAGCCTTTTCCACAGGACAGGATTCATTTTTGATAGCCTAAAAAGCGAATTGAATGTTCCTGATGATTTTATTGATAAGATAAAGAGAAAACTCGGCGCAAGAACTTATTATTTGTTTCCAAATAAAAAAGGCGTCTATGTAAAAAAATGGAATATCATCGTGCCTAAAAACATAAAAGAGATGATGAAAGTTGCTTAAGCCCGACAGGAAATATTTTGAGAGTCTTTCCGAGAAGACAGGATTCCAAAAGGACATTCTGGAAAAGGTTTTCAGGCTTGCCGATTTGTTGAAAACGGTTTATGAAAACGAATTTCTGAAAGACAGGCTTGTCATAAAAGGCGGGACCACCATAAACTTCATCTATTTCAAGATGCCCCGCCTATCTGTTGACATTGATTTCAACTTTGTGTCTGATGAAGCAAGGGAAGACATGTTGAAAAGCCGCGAAAATATTGACAGGATTCTGACAAAGATTTTCATGATAGAAGGATATGAAATTGAAAAAGTCCAGCCTTATGCGCTTTTGCAGTACAATCTGAAATACAATAATACCGCGGGAAATGTTGACAGAATAAAGATTGAGATAAATTTCATGGAGCGCATTCCTGTTTTCGGAATTGCTGGCAGGAAAATAAAAGTATTGGATAATCCTGAATTCAGTGTAAAGACTTATCAGCTGGAAGAATTGTTTGCAACAAAAATGAGGGCTTTGCTGACAAGAGCCGCCGCAAGAGACATGTTTGATGTTTACATGCTTCTGAAAAGCGGGCTTGAGTTTGATGAAAGAGCTTTGAAGAAGTGCTTTATTTTCTATTTCTGCCTTGCGGAAGATTTCAGAAAGCTGAAAGCGGAGAGCATAAGCGAAATAAATCCGCTTGAAATAAAGAAATTCCTTCTTCCTTTGATGGAGAAGGGGAAAAAAGTGGATACGGACGAGGTTTCCGGGAAAGTGAAAGAATTCGCGTCCATGATGCTTGTTTTGGATAAGAACGAGCAAAAATTTATCGAGCTTTTTTATGGGCAGAAAAAAGCGGATTTGGATTTGCTGTTTGAGGATTTGGAATATAATGCAAAACTGAAAAATCATCCGATGATTGATTGGAGACTAAAAAACATGTAGTTCGCCACGAGTTTCGGCCCGAGCAAGCCGAAACAAAAATGCGAGTGCGGGCGGTCCGAGCAACCGCCCGCTGAAAGCCGGCAGCACGAGCGGCTGTCGGCTAAAATGTGTGTGAGCAATATGAAAAGCGTGAGCGGCGGCCGCGAGGCTGCAAAAGGGCTGTTTGAAAGAGAATACCATAGCGACAGCAACAAGGTTCTCGATTCTCTCGCAAGGATAGAGCGGAAAGCGGATAAAGCTGCAAAACAGTTTGGGACAAATATCGATTCTATTTATGATGCTCTCGGTTTCGACACTATTTCTTACCAGCTTGACAGCAGAAACGATTCTTGGCTGAAAGAGACAGAACAATATACGATCAGAGGCGATGCGCGCGCTTGTTACTTCAGAGCATAGAAATTATGGCGGAACGAAAAGCCTTATTGGGGATGAAAACGCTTTAACATTTCTCGGAGTAAATATTGGAAACAAGCCAAAGACAACGGAAGGCGAAACAGGAGAGAAAGTTATTGAGAAAGGCATTTTTGAAGGGGTAATAGACTGGGCTGGAAGGCATCCGTATTTGAGCGCGGCCGGATTGATTGGCATTTTTGCAGGCGCCGCCGGCATGAACGCATATCAAAACAACAAGAAATTTGCTGACAGCGTTGATTCCGGAATATCAAAAGTGAAAGCGGAAATATCCGCCGGCGCCTCGGGAGCGTTTGTCGGCATTGGCGATTCGTTCAAGGGGAACGAACCGCCCGTTATTGAAAGCATTACAGCGAACAACACAGATATTCGCGCCGGCGATGCAGTGAAGTTCGAGGCAAAAGCCTTTGACCCCGACGGGGACAATATAAAATATAATTGGAAGATTTGGGGAAACGGAATATCCG
>CAYSLW010000030.1:11145-12983 GCA_964431955.1 uncultured Candidatus Methanoperedens sp.
CCGGAAAATACAATCTGCAATTAGAGGCTGTTGACGGCGGCGGCAAGAGCGCTGTGAAATCCGCGGCGCTGGAAGTGGGGGAGAAGGTGAAACAGCCTTCTGATTATGATTATTATGACAAGGATTTCAAAATCGGGATAATGATAGAAGGGGATTCGCAGTTCAAGCAGAATGTAACGGACCTGATAGAAACTTTCAAGCAGGTAACGCCGGACGATTACGCTGATTTGATTAAGTATGCGCCGAAAAAGATTGTGAGAAGCCCTGATACTTTCAGTTGGTATGGTAGTTCTCCGGATAATCCTGAAAATGATGTTATACAATTACCAGAAAGTATTGAGATGTTAGGAGGAAGTGATGATTTAAATAAAAGAAGGGTTGCTCTTCCAAACATTTATACTGAATTGAGAAGTGCCATGCAATCCAAAACAGGTGTAAAATTCTCAGGTTTTTATGATGCCGTAATGGATGATGAAACAGATAAATATAATTATGGTGTAAAAATTGGATTATGGACGCAAGAACAAGCTGATTTATATCTTAAAAGTATTTCAGAACAATTAAAGAGTGGAACATATATTGATGGAGCTAAACTTCCAAAAGAAACTGTGGAAAAATTTAAGAAAGAGATGAAAGAATTAAATCAAACTTAATTTTATATACCACCTTTTCAATAATTATACAGCTAAAAAGAGGTTGGTATAGATGAAAAATTATTTTTTTCTTATTATTGTTGCCTTTATTTTGCTATCTTCTACAATTGTTCTGGCAGACACTTATGTTACAAACAAATTTTTGCATGTGAAATTAGACACATATTTTAGTGATATTGAGATTTGGGAATTTCATGGCACGAATGATAAAGACCATGATTATGCCTGCGTCAGCGATTACAAATATGACAGCACTTATGTCTGCGGTTTGTTTATCACAGAAGAAGAAGCCGGAAGCTATGATGGTTTTCGAGTGGCATGGGCAAAGGACAAAGCAGTAATAAAAAAATCAGGTTCCACTTTAGGCGGTGATTTAGGCGAAGTAAAAAAATGCGACGAATATAAAGCTTGTCCAACCCCTTCTAATCCTTTAATAGTTGCCACGCCTTGCAGTTCGGAAGCGGCTTTCATTTCTCCTAGTGCTGCTCCGATTAATAGCGTTCTCGGCAAAAGTTACAGCACAGGCTGGGTAGACAAGTGCGATTTTGGCACTTGCACTCTTACAAAAAGCAACACAGAATACAGGCCGAAATACGATATTTTCTGCAACAAGGAATCTGATGGAACAGGAAAATGGTACAGATGCCAAGATTATAGTTCATGCTTGGGTAATTGGGCTTGCGATTCTTCAGCGGAAACATGGACTGATTGTGCAGCGCAAGGAAAGACTTGTTCTGCTGGAGGATGTATAACACCTACTGGTTGCACCCCCTGCGACTCTGGCGCAACTCCCTGCGGCTCATGCTCTGCCGTAAATCCCGAAAAGCGGTGCGTTGCTGACAGTAATAATGTAGGTCAGCTTCAAACAGACTCGACCTGCGCTGATTGTTGTTTTATGGTGGCAGCAGTCCCGTTAAATGAGGGTTTTAGCGAACCCCGTAATTGCCACACATGCCACAAAGATATCCCAGCAATAATGGCGAAGGCTTCAAAATTCACCTCAATATAGGCATATAAAGCTTGCTTTCAAGAAAGCCCCTTCGGGGCAATTTAACGTTTGATGGTGCTCAAAATACATATGTAATTTCACCTGTTTTAGGTTCATATGCTTCTCCACGAGTTTTCAGATGATTTCTTCCCTCCAGCTTTTCTTAATGAGAATCATCTCCCCTTCATGGAATTCAG
>CAYSLW010000031.1:0-12836 GCA_964431955.1 uncultured Candidatus Methanoperedens sp.
ATGACTGGTTTACCCATGTTAAAAAGCTCCCAACGATAGAGGTGGAACTTAATCGATTGGTTCGCCCTAAGGATATGGCAAATAGTGTGTATGTAATTGAAAGCCTGCGTTTGCTGCACCCTCGTTTAAGGGAAGAGCGGATTCTCGATACTGCGCGCCATATTCTATTAATAGGAGTGGAAGGGAACACCACACAGTTTCGATTAAATAAACAGGTGGCTTTTGCAGGTAAAGTGAATTTTCCGGCAGGGGAGGAAAGCCTCGGTTCTATATATGTTGAAATTTCTGCAGGGGATAAAGAAGATATAATGAAAATAATAGACTGGCTTGCACCACAAACAATCAAAGGCAAACCTGTCGAGGAGATAGAGATGTAATGGGTTATTCACTCTTTTCGCTATAAGCCTGGTACAATATTTATATTCAAAGCCCAATTAGTGTTCGATGGAGACCATACTGGAATTCGGGACGAAGAAAATTGAGCCGACCATTCGAAGACTTTTTGATATGACGGATGTCATTTATGACCGCGATTGGCTTTCCAGAGCAGACAATGTCGAATTATATTATATGTATCGTGAGCTTTCTCTGAGTAAAAATGATGCACGTGCGATGAAAGAACACGGTCTGAGATATGACATCACAGTTATCCCGCCTCGCATGCTTGGGTGCGAATTCGTGAAAACCGCAGGACATTACCATCCAAAAGTCCCGGGAACCGACATCACCTTTCCTGAGATATACGAAGTCCTGCAAGGCGAGGCGCACTATCTTATGCAAAAACCCGAAGATGACAAAATAAAAGATGTGGTACTGATAAGAGCAGGCGAGGGAGATAAGGTGATTATTCCACCCGGCTACGGTCACCTCACGGTCAACGCTTCTAACAAAGTGCTGAAAATGGCAAACTGGGTGGCACGCGACTTCGAGTCGATGTACGCACCTATAAAGGAAAAAGGCGGAGGAGCATATTTCGTTCTGGAAAAAGGGATTATCAAAAATCCACGATACGATGAAGTGCCAGAAATACGGTATCTTGAGCCTTTTAATTTTAAGAAAATAGGATTAACGAAAAGCAAAGAGATGTACGGGCTTGTGCGGGACATCAAGAAACTTGAGTTCCTGACGAAGCCGCATGAGTATGGGTGGGTATTTGAAAAGATATTGGGTAAAAGGCTATAGTGATATTTATTTTTATACAAAAGTCTTCTAACTTCCAAATTAAAAAAGCAATATTTTTAAATGTTTGTGATATTTAATGCGAGATTGTCGGAAAAGTACATAACTTTTACTAATTTCAGTTAAGTTTGCAGGTTTCTCATCTTTCGATGTAATTGAATCTCCTGTTTTCATAGGTTTACCTTCATTCACACGATAAAACACCATAGAGTAAGTCAGCATCCTTTCGGATTAAGGCAAATATTTTAGTCTGACTGAAAGTCGGACATTTGCTAAAGCTTTCTAAAGGTTTATATTGAACCTCTATACAATTTATTACCAATTGTCATTCGCTTTTTACTCTCTCCTCTGCCCCTTATGCCATTGTTGCTCCTCACGGAGTTCCTACCCTTTCGGGAACATATTGGGTTTACCAAGTTCTACATCATGCATAATTTTGAATACTTTAGAAGCCACCTATAAGCCGAGAATCATTTGTCCGTTCCCCATAATGTGAACGCAGTCATTATAGTTAGACTCTATACCTTTTGGTTTAAGCGTTTTCAGACTATTTTCGCTTATTCGCGGTAACGACTCTTGTAGTGCATAAGAGATTCGCGAAGAAAAAAATACTTAACCCGGCATGTGAACTAAGCACCAGATGAAACTTTGCGATTTCGATTATCATCTTCCGAAAGAACTGATAGCCCAGTCTCCCATAGAACCCAGGGATTCATCAAGATTAATGGTGCTTGGAAAAAATATTGAGCATCGATATTTTACTGATATTATTAATTATTTTGAAGATGGGGATACTCTTGTGCTCAACGACTCAAGGGTTATTCCTGCCAAACTCTCTGGCAAAAAAAATACAGGCGGGCGTGCGGAAGCATTTGTTGTCTCGAAAAACGATTCAGGATATGAGTGCTTGATACGAGGCAAGA
Organism: uncultured Candidatus Methanoperedens sp.; assembly: GCA_964431955.1. Taxonomy (GTDB): domain Archaea; phylum Halobacteriota; class Methanosarcinia; order Methanosarcinales; family Methanoperedenaceae; genus Methanoperedens. The sequence goes on from CAYSLW010000031.1 coordinate 2,103, forward strand.
ATGTCCATGAAGGCACAAAACTTTTTTTCGGGGAGCTTGAGGCTACAATCCTCGAAGTCAGGAGGAACGACAGTACCAACAGGTATCTGGTGAATTTTAACTGCAACGGGAACCTGAACGATATTCTTGAAAAAATCGGGGAAGCGCCTCTGCCTCCTTATATCAGGAATAAACTGGATTATAAAGATCGCTATCAGACCGTGTATGCTAATGAAAAAGGCTCAATCGCAGCACCCACTGCCGGTTTGCACTTCACACACGAGTTATTGAACCTGATAATGAAAAAAGGTGTCAGCATTGCCTATGTCACGCTTCATGTCGGTCTTGGCACATTCACTCTGGTTAAAGCAAAAAACATAGAAGCCCACACAATGGAACCAGAATATTTTTCAGTAAGCTCTGAAAGTGCAGAGATAATCAATGAAACAAATGGAAAGCTCATAGCTGCCGGGACAACCACTGTAAAAGCGCTTGAAAGCTCATGTGTGGACGGAAAAATCGTAGCATACGATGGATTCAGTCAGCTTTTTATCTACCCGCCTTACAGCTTTAACTCGAAGATAGACTGCATGATCACAAATTTCCATCTGCCAAAATCCACACTGCTGATGCTGGTAAGTGCATTTGCAGGGAGGGAACGAATGATGACCGCTTATAATGAAGCAATATCACACTCATACAGGTTTTACAGTTTCGGCGATGCAATGCTGATTTTCAGGTAATATGTACGAATTAATCCACACAAACAAAAAGACATGCGCAAGGGCAGGTAAGTTCAGGACTGCTCATGGATTAATAGACACTCCAGCATTCATGCCCGTTGCCACTAAAGCAACCGTGAAGACATTGATTCCCGAAGAGCTGTACGATATGGAAACGCAGGTGCTCATCAGCAATGCCTTTCATCTGTTCCTTGCGCCGGGTATGGAGGTTATCCGAAGAGCCGGGGGGTTACATAAATTCATGAACTGGGAACGGACTATCTTTACGGACAGCGGGGGTTTCCAGATGATTCGTAAGGATTTCCCCTTTAAGATTACTGATGAAGGGATTACTTATAAAAACCAGCGTGACGGGAAGAAATACTCCTATACTCCGGAGCTCTGCCTTGAAAACCAGAAGCTCATGGGAAGCGACGTAGCCATGATACTGGATGAATGCCCTGCCTATGGAAGTGATTACAGCGCTGTTGAAGCCTCGGTTGAGCGGACGATACAATGGGCGAACAGGTCAAAAAACATGGAAAAAAATGGAGGTCGTCTCTCTTTTGCGATACTGCAGGGAGGTACATTCGTAGAGCTTCGCAAGAGATGTGCAGAGGCACTCATCGAGATGGATTTTGACGGATACGGGATAGGCGGGCTTTCTATCGGCGAGCCGAAGGAAATAATGAACGAGATATTGAAATACAGCGTTCCGTTGGTTCCGGAAAATAAGCCGCGCTATCTCATGGGCGTGGGTTCGCCTGTGGAACTGCTTGAAGCAATAGAATCGGGAATCGATATTTTTGACAGCGCCTTCCCGACAAGAAATGCAAGGCACCAGAGTTTGATGACCTCAAAAGGAAATATAGACATAGCCCGCAGTAAATTCTCTCTGGATTTCAATCCTGTTGATGAGAATTGCGGATGTTATACGTGCAAAAACTATACACGGGCTTATCTTCACCATCTTTTTAAGGAATCTGAGCTGCTTGCGCTTCGGCTTGCATCCATCCATAACCTGCATTTTATTCAGTCGCTGGTAAAGGGAGCAAGGGAAGCGATACTTGAGGACAGGTTTGAGGAATATAAGAAAAAAAGCTTGGAATGAACGGAGCTAATTGATAATCGCTATCCTGTCATAGCCACAAGGTCACTAACGTCCATTATCTTCACCCCATTAATCTCGGTTTCTTTTTTCTTCTTTGTCACAAACACTTTTTCAGCATCAATAAAATTTGATTTCTCTATGAATTTTTTGATGTCTTTTTCATCGTACTTTCCCCATTTCACTTCCCCTGCCACAACAGGCTTATTCCTGACCGTTATTATAAAATCCAGTTCATTTGACGGCGTTACAAAATATTCCTTTTTTCCATTATATGCCTGCGCAAAAAGATCTCCGATGAATTTCTGGATGGCAAGGCTTCTCTGCTTTTCTATTGTCGGCTTGACTTCCTGGAAACTTACGTCTGTTTCTCCAAAGCCGTACTTATCATCGAGATAAAAAAAGGCTTCCATTACAGGCGACGCTAAACGATACATTTTTTTCTTTGTGGAATACAGGGAAAGAGATTCAACCAGCCCCATAGCTGCCATGTTCTTTATGTAAGGCAATACAAGAGAACTGTCAGCCCGTTCTATAAGCTTCCTGCCTGCAAGAATTGACGCAATATTCTTGTAATTCCATTCACCTGCTCCCATGAGCCTCAAAACAGCCTCATATACCCTTGAATATTCCCTTTCTTCTTCGATGAATATCTCTCCCACAAGCGCAGGTATAGTGAATTTAGAATATTTTAAAAGTTCATATATTGTTCTTGTAGTTTCGTTTTCCATTTTAAAAAACGGAATAGTCCACGCATCTGCAAGATAAGGAGCAAGCTCTACAGCCCCTGAGGCGTCCATTTTTTTGGATAGCTCCCTCAGCATGTTGTCAGGTTTAATCAGCCCAAGCCTGTACTGCATGGCAAGACCGAGAAGTGGAGAGCTGCTTCCGAACAATTTTTTCACCACGCGCATGCTTGAACCTGAGAATATCAGTTTTCCCTGCGGGTGCACCATCGATATTCTCTCCAGTATCGATTCAGGAAGCCTCTGGAACTCGTCTATAACTACGGTTTTGTTGCTTGAAAGCAATTCGATTACTGCTTTTGAGAAATCATCTGCGCTGCCTATGCTTGTTACGAAGAACTTTTCGGCATAGATGCTGCCGTCCCTGTTTATCCTGAAGAAGACGTCATAATCAAGGAAGTTCTTAATCAAAAAGGTCTTTCCTACCTTTCTTCTGCCGTAGATGAGAACCCAGCCTTTAATCTTCTTTATCTCGTCCGCCTCATCCCTGTGGATAATTTCTGAACCCATATTCATGAATACGGGTTCAGGATTTATTAAGGTTTTGGATGGACTTCGTCAGCAAATATTCAAAAGCATAAATATCCCCTCAATGAAAAAGCTAACAGCAATCCCAAAAACTATAATTAACCAAGCCGCATGTTAATAGCAGATGCAGCTTGCGAAAATAGTAAAAGAAATCAGGGAATTTGAAGGCGTAACAAGGAAAAAACCGATTGCAGACCTCATAAGCATCTTCGAGAGCGTGCGTTCCGAATATTCAAATTCCGTGGTGGATTTCGGGGATGACGCCGCTGTCATTGATATCGGCGCCGATGATTACATACTTTTTGCCGCAGACGGCATCTGGGGTCGCCTCGTAAACGCAAGCCCCTGGTGGGCAGGCTATACTTCTGTATTAGTCAATGTCAACGATATCGCTGCAATGGGAGGGAGAGCGGTCGCCATGGTCAATGTGCTCTCCTCGGATGATAAAAACGCCTGCAAGGAACTTCTTCGCGGCATCAGGGACGGGATAGCGAAATTCGGCGTTCCCATGGTAGGAGGGCACCTGCATCCAGATACTCCATATACTTCACTTTCGGTTGCCATTATAGGTACGGTGAAAAAGGGATGCGAGATTAGAAGCAGCACGGCTAACATGGGTGATTCTATAATCGCAGCGTACGACATGGATGGAAAAGTGGGACCGAATTCTCCTTACAGTTTTGATTCCACGACCATGAAAGAGCCCGAGGTTGTGCGCACAAAATATAAAGTTATGCAGGTGCTCGGAGAAAGAAAACTTGTCACTGCTGGAAAGGATATAAGCAACCCTGGCTTGATTGGCACGCTGGGCATGCTTCTTGAAACAAGCAGAAAAGGCGCGAGGGTTGACCTTGAGAAAATACCAGCGCCGCAGGATATTGAACTTGTACAGTGGTTAAAGATCCATCCTGCCACCGGTTTCATAGTGACGTGTTTGTCTGAAAATGAATCGGAAGTAATTCGCCTATTCGAAAGTGCAGGATATACAGCCGCAAATATTGGTGTTATAGAAGATACATCAAGACTTGACATCTGTTATAAAAATGAGTGCGCCACTGTCTTTGATTTCAAGAAGGACGTGGTGACGGGGATTACGCAGTGATTAATAACTTATATTAACCGCAGATGAACGCAGATTTTTCTCGCATCGGCGGCGCAGTTTTCATCCTGCATGATAACTGTCTAAATTCTTAAAATTCTTATCTAATCCTAATGTTTTATTTTGCTTGCTGGTGAAGTTTTCCCAATCATCGAATTTTACTTTTTTACTATCGTCTTTAATCTTTTCAACTTTAAAATCATTGCCTATATATAACTCACTATCATCTATTTGCATAATCTCAAAATCATCAAGGTCAATTTCTGCTTTGATTTATCTTCAGTAATGTTCTTATCTTTATCAACCTTCGTTGCCGAACTCATTTGATAACAAATCCTATATAATATTCCATGACTATATTAATTAGTTTGCCTTATTCTTTTATCTTCACAAGCATTTTTATCGAAATTTTTTCATCTTTTTCCCATCCCCGATTTAGATATACAGCCATTAATCCACAGTTTAAACTTTTAACACGTTCCAAAATATTCTCATCCAGGACAGTATTCTTGAAATCCGCATCTGGTGCAAGCACGATCAATTTCAAAGCTCCAATATCTACATTCCACCCCAGTTGAGCTATCCTCGGCTTGAGCTGCTCCTTATACTTTCCAAACCACTCGACATAAGAAAGCCCCTGAGAAACAGCAGAATTCAAATCCTCGCCCTGTTTTTTGACTTCAACTACGACCAATGCTTTACTATGCCGCTCCTTTGCCAGAATATCAATATGTTCCCGTCCAAACTGCTTGTTTCGCTTAACTTTTCCTACAGGCGTTTCATAGTACAGAAACTCAAGGTCAAGACCCGATAGACTACCATCCTGCATTTTCTCAATAAGCAAACAGTGTAGCCATTTCTCATGGTAGCCGAAGTTGTTATTCTTACGATGATAAATCATATTCTTGGCTTCTGAGATGAAGTGATTACGAAGTTCAGAATCTGAAATAGGAGGTTTTTCTAGTCTTGTAAATACGAATTTCTTTTTTATCTGCCTTGGTCTCGTAGAACCTATAACCTTGATGTTTTGTATCAGCGTGAGGACAAATCCGCCTGAACCGAGCTTTATTTCACCTATCTTCAGCCCTTTGACAATAAAGGAAAAGCCAGAGCTAAAGAGATGGGCGGCGCGGGAGAAAGGGGTGGGGATGGCGGTGGGTTCTTGATACCACGAACTAACCAATTATTTTAGCAGTAGCAATTCGTTTATTTGAATTTACCTCTTCTATCTCTACTGTAACTTTACTTCCAACTTTATCTTCTGCACCAGCAATAAATATTGCATAATTCTTATAATATCCCACACCATCACCTCTCTTTTCCCCAACAATGTTAATTTCAATTATCTCTTTCTCTTTAGGTGGATAATATCGATAAGTTATTACAGATACATCTGGATTGATGCTATAAAAATCCTTATCCCCGGTAAGAACTATTGCGTTCTCCTTTTCCGCATCTTTAGCAATTATTTTGTCAGCTCGTCCCTTCTCTATCAATTCGAGATAAGAAGCTTCTTTGCCGATCACTTTATATTTTAATCTGCCTTGATCATGCGCACTTCGAATTTTCTTAATCTCTTCAATAGCTACTTTATATAGGTCCCTTTTATCTTCATAATTCTTCCAGTTGTTGATTTCATCCACTACTGTTTCTGGAATAAGTATCGTCTTTCCTTCAAAAAAGTCATTATCAGATAAATCCGAGAACAATCGACTGCTGAAAGAAGAACTGTTGCGCTTGTTATACCTGCTGAAGGCCCTTCTTTCGGGATTGATATCTCAACTGCCTGGAAATGAATATCATGCGAGTAAAAATAATTCTTCTCTATCCCATATTTTTCATAATTTGCTCTTAAGTAATCATATGCCGTATTTATCGATTCTTTAATTGTTTTCTTAAGGTTCCCGACCATCCTCAGATTACCTCTACCAGGCATGGATTCAACTTCCAGTACCATTAAACTCCCGCCAAATCCAGTGGCTGCTAACCCATATATTTTCCCCACTCTCGGCTGACCCAGATCTACTTTTCTGCTTCTGAACTTGACCATTTCCGGGGCTTCGATAAATTCTTCTACACCAGATTTTTTGTCGATTAAGGAATGATGATAACTCCAGTATTCGGTACCTCCTATTTTTTTGAGTTGCTCGATTATCCTATATCTCATTTCAATCGCAAAAACGAGATATTCTCTTAGCTCTTCTTTTGTGAAATTCCCATCCGGATGAAGGATCTTTATTAATCCTGAGACTGTTTTCCTGATTGCTTTTGAGTCTCTTGTACTCATTTTTTTGCCAAGATCGAAATCGCGGTCAATCGCATCGATGTAGTTATATTTCCTGAGTTCCCTGAAGATCTCTGATAAATAATCCACTATAAACCCATAATGAGTGGTGAAATAATCTGCTTTAAGTTTATTCAATTCCCACCCAGGAATGTAACAATGCAGTCTCTCGATAAAGGCGCTTGTCTGCATTTCAGCCGGCAGGGGTGCGAAAAGATGAGCATATTCCAATATCTTTTCAACATCGTCTATATTTCCGTTAAATACAAGTGAAGCGTTTGCTGAAACCTCTTCTTTTCCTCTTGAGAAACTTCCTAATTCCATATAATCTCTTAAGATCTGGACTGCATCAAAATTAGTGAACTTCATTCCTGCGACTTCATCAAATGCAACAACATCCCAGAAACCAACAAGCCCAACTCTTCCGCTGCCCATGTGCATGAATAAGTTTGCCACTGTGGTCTTGCCTCCGGAAATCAGTATTGAGAAAGGAGTGATTTCTCTGAAAACGAAACTCTTACCTGTTCCCCGAGGTCCGAGTTCTATGAAATTAAAGTTATTTTCAACCATCGGAATTAATCTTGATAAAATAAGGAGTTTTTGACGCTGGGTCATATCTTCATGTACAGACTCCATCCCGATGCTTCGTAATATCAAATCAAGCCATTCATCCCTTGTAAAATTGGCCCTTTTAGTTCTAACCTCCTCAAGATTTATTGTTGCCGATTGAATTGGTTTTAAATCTTTGATAAAAAATGGTCTATTTTTTCCTTTATGGAATATTTCGGAATCGTAACCCACATCGATTAATGCCCATATTCCGCCTTCCAACAGTTTTTCATAATTTTTTATGTAATCGTCCGATATATTTACAGAATCTATTCCTAAATTAGTAAGGCTTGCCCAATATTTATTTTCAGTTTCAGATAATTTTACTTTTATCTTATCGATAACCCTGTAACCGTTTTTTTCCTTGATATAGGATTTTATTTTCTCGCTTTCATCCGGTCTGCAATAATGTTTTGAGAGTGTATCCTTGACGTAATTCAACCCCTCTTCTACTATTTTTTTATCTGTAGAAGCGCAATATTTACCCAGAAGGTATTCTAAAACATATACCGGTACATTGAAGCCACTCTTCATCTGTCGGACCAGATCCTTTTTAACGATCCTGCCTGGAAAGGTAGATGAAAGTTTATTGTCCAGATCATCCAAGTTATAATTATCCATTTTAGTTCTCCTATAAATCCGCCTGTTCGAAAGGAACCAATGCCTCGACTTCTTTTTCGAATAATGTTTCTTTAGTTTCTTGATCTTTTATGATTATTTTTATTTTTCCACCTTGTGGAATGTTTTTTGTGGTCAATATCCTTACCATGACTGATTCGTCTTTCGATTCTATCTCAACCGCAGGTCTGCTTGATATCAAATCTTCATTAGAATAAGCAGCTATCTCAACTGTTCTTGGGTTTCCTCCAAGATCAGACCATTTGGGTTTTATTATTACCTCAAAGATTCTGTTTGATACTCCCTTCTCCATTTGAACCTGAATATCGACTTTCTTAACAGGCTCTTTTTTGTTTGTTATTTTAATGCAGGGAATAATGGTTTCCTGAATCGAAATTCCACCATGTAAAAAAGAATTATGTTTAAAATAATATATGCTTCTTGGGAAAAATAGTGACTTTTTCATATTTGGTATATTGAATTCTACCAGACTCTCAGCAGCGATGTTTTCTCCGCAGGCGAATCTCCTTGAATCTTTTATGAAATCTGATTTGGTTTCAATCTTAAATTTGTACTCCTTATCTTTAAATGCCAGGAATCCATGATCTGACACTATATATATTACCTTAAAATCTGCTTTTGCCAGTCTCTTTATTCCTTTTATGATATTGGTTAAACTTTTTGAAATAAATTGAATATAATTAATCCTACCAGATTCCAATAACGTATCCGGATAATCTGCAAATAACAGTATCGGATTCTTAATTTTTTGGATCTCTTTGGTATTCATGTCGTTAAAATCTTGAATATTATAATCAGAGATTTTTTCAATTTTTGATTTTAAATAATTTATCCGCTGAGCTTTATTATTTAAAGGAACACCATTTGAGGATATTAAAATACCAGAAGGATCACAATCTAACTCATATTTTTCAGGAGACAACATTGATGCCATACCGACTACAGTATCAGTGGGTATTTGTGCGTACATAGGTTTGATATCAACATTGAATTCATTTGATATTCGTTTATCTATTTCCTTCCCAAGTTCATAGCGCAATCCATCTACAATAATAATTCCCGTTTTTGTATTGTTTTTCAGATCGAGGCTCTTAAAAAAATTACCCTGGAAAAGTAATCCTTCTAATTCCCATTTCTCTTTTTTAAAAATCTTTTCTGAAAACAAAGAATTGAGTTTGTCGAGGTAATCAACATACAACTTTTCAATCCAAAAGTAAATATCTTCAAGTGAATCTTCAATCTCATTTGAATCTGTGATATATTTCCTGTAAAGCTGATCGATTTCGAAATACTTTTCACAATATCGCTTTATGAGAATTTGTTCATCATTAATATTCTGGATTTCTTGATTGAAATCTTCAATCAACGTCATCATACTGCATAATGTTGAAAGCTGTGACCACTCTCGAATATCACCTTCTTTACCCCAAAAGCCAATAGATTTTTTATTAATTAGATCAGCATTTTTTGATATTAGAGCTATGAAATCATTCTTTTTCTCACATTTTTGTGCTTGATCATTCAATTCTCTGAGTGCTTCAATATCGAACATCTTAAAGGTTTCAATATCAGGATTCAGGGAATGGGATTTTGCAAAGGTCTTGATATCATAATTTTTCTCAATCTGGAAGATCAAATCATAATATATCTTCTGATAGCGGTTATGTGATCGAATTTCCTTTATGAGTTTAATGTTATTATCGATTTTGTCCTCATCCGAGATGCATTCCTTAAAAGGGAATGATGCAGGCCTTTTTAATATATGATAAATTTCAGTAAAACATAGTTGACTAAAAAAATTGTTTCTATAATTATCAGGTTCTTCGATATTATTCTTAAATCCATATTCAGAAGCCATTTTTTTCTGAAACGCATCTGTTTTGTTTTCGGATTTTAATACCTGATAGGTCTCAGTCGGGTATTCGAAAAATTGCAGTAGTTTTTCTCTGAAATCCGGCAGTATTAGCTCTGATATAGTTTTAATGAAATTATCCCAGCATTCTTCACCTTTACCAATGGAATCGAAAGCAAGTTGCGGTAAATTTTTCTTGATTTCAGAAATTTTCGCTTTATCGCTGGGGAATTTAACTTTTTTATTTTTTAAAAACGCATACAGGGTATCTGAGAATACCTTACCTGTGTAAATGTATTCTTTAAGGTAGGATATATCTTTTGAATCCTTTGAAAAGTGCAGATAAACAACGAATTTTTTATCTGGCGCCTCCGACTCTATTTGATATTTTATTTTTAATAGCCCATCATCCTTTTTGAGCACTTCAAAATCTCCGCTTAAATGATCTATGATCCTGGAATAATCACCAGAAGGATCGAAAAATAGGAATACCCTGTTCTCAGGTCCACCCTGAAAATATGATTCAATAGCCTCCCTTAGCCATTGAATGATCATTTAAACCTCACCTTCTTAATCTTCATTTCTTTTCGTTCCTCTCCGCAATATATTCAGCAAGCAGTTCTTCTCCTTTTTTAAGCTGGTTCTTATCCAGCACATACACAGCAAGAAGCCCTGCTTTCTGGAATGGCGAGATGTTAGCAAGCACTCCATCGTCTATGACAGGATCAATACTCTGCTTTAATACCTCATCAAGTGATGCTTCAAAGTTCTTGAGATCATCTATGGCTTCTTCTCTTTCTTCTTTTTCCTTATGGATCATGCCTTTATTTTTATCGCTTGCATTGGTCAGATCACTCTCTAATTCTTTCAACTTTCGTCGATTATAATCCGAAGCTTTGGAGAGATAAACATTTTTCAGGATGTGAAGGGTCTGGTTATTTAGCTTGTGGTAATACAATAAGACCTCAAAGTATCCTTTCAGACTTCTGATATGCCAGATGATAGGTCTTTTCTTATACTGGCTGACGTGCTTCTTGAAAAAGTCATTTGACAACCAGCCCTCAAGGTCTCTCCCGAGTACCTGTTTCATCTCATTTAATAACTCAGATACCTTATCCTCCCCGAACATCTTTTCTATATCCTCATCAAGCCGCCTCTCCATAGTCTT
>CAYSLW010000032.1:0-12762 GCA_964431955.1 uncultured Candidatus Methanoperedens sp.
ACTGGATTACCCGATGATGAGTGTTAAGAAGATTGAGGAGATGTAGGTCATAAAAATATTTGGGAGTCGAAGTAACAGTCGATGGCAAAACCCAGACAATTCCTCCAAAAAAAGCCAAAAAGATATTGAAATCACAAAATCGGTAAGATATGGCGATATAGCAATTCTATACACTTTATTAAGTCAATTTGGAATCATCCAGCTTTTGAACGACTTTATTCCAAGAAGAGGACTTCCAGTTGGAGAGGTTCTTGCATCACTTTCTATCAATCATATAATCGATAGAGAAACCATGACTATGTTTTCCAAATGGTACCAGGATACGGCATTGGAGGAATTTACTAAAATTGCTGCAAGCAAATTAAATTCCACTAATCTTGGTGAAGTAATGAGTTCTGTAAAAAAGTTAGTTCCAGACGTAACCACAATCCAGCAACTCATTCTTGATATCAAACGAATCCAATTTCAAATAGAGGCAATCATCCTCGGTAGAGGTATGACTTCAAGAACCAATGTAAAAGCTCTTGCAGCTGCCCAGATTAAAATGATCGGTGGCAGTTTGACCGCCTGATGAACCTGCGCCGGGGATGTGCCTGTGTTTTCAGAAATTTCCCTGATATAAGTACCGCTTCTGCTGGCGATCTCCTTCAGGATTAATAAGTTCTTTTTTGTAAACAATTTACTTAAATCGTTCATTAAGACTGAACATATTGTTCATTATTAATAAACATTTTGTTCTTTTTTAGTGAACAATGTTTAAACCACCCCCATCTCCCCAAGCCTCTCAGGCAAATAAACATCCGTAACATAATCCAGCCCCTTCCCAGCAAAAGCCTGCTGCTCAGCCTTCTTCCCCAGCTTCAGCATCATATTTATCTGCTCTTTCCAGTAAGGCGTATCAAACCTCGGGTCTGTAAGCTCGCTCTGCAGCGCCTTGATATCCTGTTCGTTGAGCTTGTCGGTTGAAAGCTCGTACTCAACAATATCCGATGCCTGCACCCCGATGAACTTCGCAGCCGGCGTTGCCATGAATTCCGAAAGATGCGCGCTCTTGATTGCGCCGTATGCCACGCTTGCGAATATGCGGAAGCTCCACGGGTCGCCGTCCGTGAACACGACGACGGGGAGTTTGAGTTCCTCATTCATGCGCTTGATGATGCGCCGGGTGCTGCGCGCTGGCTGACCTTTCAGGTGCACAAGGATTGCGTTGTACTTTTCATCAAAACCGTTCTCGATAAGCCTGTCCTGCATACCGCCTGTCTCGATGGCGATAATGAATTTGGCATCATGCTCAAGGAACTTTACCGTTTCAACATTGTAGGGTATCTGGTATCCCGCCTCGCCCACGTCCTCCTGGCAGTGCATGGTGCGCTCCCCGCGCTTGGTAATCTCCTTTATTTTTATTGGTCCGAAAAGCGTGGCGCCGTTCTCCTCAGGTCGCACATGAAAATCCTCACGCTGAAGTGCCGTGATTATCTCAAGGTCTTCTATCAGCCTGTCGCTCTCAGCCTGCTCATGGAATTTTGCGATATCCCAGTTCTCGCTGATGTAATATAACTCTCTCAGCGTTGAGCTTTTGTTCTGGTCAAGATGCCCTTTAATCAAAAGCTCCACAACATGCGAGGTCTTAAGGAGCTGCGTTGCGCCTTTCACCGTCTTTGCGCTTCGCAGGCTCTCTCTGTCCCCGTACACCCATACATCGCTCTTCTCATTGAGTTCGATATTTTTCTTGGTGCGCGAAGGCAGCACGATGTGGGGAATGGTCTCGCTTTCAAACTGTTCATAGAAATCCTGTATGAGCTTTTTAAGCGTGGTCTTCGCCTGGGAATCGCGTTCATCCTTCTTGCTTTTCTCCATCAGACAGACACCGCCTTCGCGCCGGTAATGAGTTCCTGCTCTATACCTTCAACCACTAATTGGGGAAGTTTTGAAGCATCTTCAATGCCCAGTTTGTAAACTATCGCTTTCTGCTCACCTGGCAACAGGTGAATCTTCCAGACATAGTCTATTTGCTTCCCGACCGGGATTTTCTTTGGCAGAGGACTCGGATTTTCGATAGAGAAAGGCAGCGTTTCATGGAGAGCGAAATGATGCACAGAAACCCCGTGGTTCTTGAGCCTTATCTCCACATCGCAACCCTTTCCGTTCTGCTGCACCACTCGTTGAACCAATACATTCCCCATGATTTTCGCAACTATAGGCGTAATATCAGGCGCGGGTTTCTCAAGTATCTCACCCACTTTCTTCGCAATGCGCGGCAGTATGTTATAGATGATTTCCTCCTTTTCCCTCCTTTTCTCAAGATTATCCTGCCTGGATAAATAGAGCTTGAGACGCCGCGCCACGTCTTTTAGCGCAAGTTCAATCTCTCCAACAATCTCAGGGACGTCTGCTATCGCCTCTTTGGATTCTGAGGTAAAAGGAATATGCGTGGATGCTGCATGCACCAAAACTATAGCCGGTCCTACCGGGATGCCGCCGGGCTGCTCGATGGAATAATTCTTCCAGTTGATATTCTCGACCGCATGCGTTATGGCGCATCCTCCCTGCTGGTAAAGCAAAGGCACGCGGTTCGCAAATCGCAGTATCTCCACCTTCTCTTCTTTCGGGAGATTACCCCCGTAGGCTATGCCAGCCTCGACAAGGAAAGGATGACCATTGTGCACCGCAGCAGGACGCGTCGTTGTCTCTATAAAATCCACGGTATGTTCCTTCCCGAGTCCTTTGCGGATCAGCTCCTCTGTTATTGGAGAAAGACAATTGGTAGCCGGAGCCAGAATCTTTACCTTGCCGAATGCCTCATGTATTCTCTTCGCTTCCGGTAGCGCTACCGACTTCGGATCAGTTTCAGGACTCAATCCCGCTTTTTTACATATCTCTTTTGCCGTTTGAGAGCCTATGCGGGAAAATGAGGCGCGCAAAAATGAGTCAAGTGTATCGCTTTCAGAATACCGAAGCATCTTCATTAGCGTTCCGAGTTCAATGCCGTGCGGATGGGGAAGTATCTCAACCGGTTGCACAGGCATTTTATCGGTCGCCCTCTCGAATATTATCTGGTTATTATCAGGTTCTATAAGGGTTATACGCGCATGTGGATTTACTATCGCCGTATCCTTCAGGTACTGATACACCGACTGTCTCCTTCCTTTCACATACGATGCTTCCATTTCAAGTTCGACGCGCGTGCCCCGCAGCCTGTCCCAGTCTGTTATTTTATCCACAATAATCTCAGGCTCGTTGGTCTGGGTATTTATTAGCAGTTCAAAATAATGGGCAGGCGCATCCTTATCTATTTTGGATATTATTTTCGCGGGTCTGCCTGATGTGAGCTGCGAATACAATACCGCCGCTGATATGCCGATTCCCTGCTGCCCTCGGCTCTGCTTAACCGAATGGAAGCGTGAACCGTAGAGTAATTTTGCAAAAACCCTTGGGATTTGCTCTCTCACGATACCAGGCCCATTATCTTCCACGATTATGGTTATGTTATTCTTGGATGCATTTTCAAGTTTAATCAATATGTCTGGGAGTATGCCTGCTTCCTCACATGCATCGAGAGAATTATCTACAGCCTCTTTTACACATGTCAAAAGACTTCGTGGACTTGAGTCAAATCCTAAAATTTGCCGATTTTTCTCGAAAAATTCAGCAATGCTTATGGCTTTTTGCTTTTTCGCAAGCTCTTCGGCAATGACCATTAAGTTAAAGCTCCGCTCCAACTATTGTCTGCGTCTTTGTGACATTTTCACTTTCCCTGATGGTATCCACCAATCTGTTTAGCGCACTCAAGCCTTCGACATTGCTTATCACTACAAAATCATATTTTCCGAACACGTGATATGCATCTTTAATTCCTTTTATCTTCACAAGCTCATTATAAGCTGCTTTTTCCTGTCCTGGCACTACATTCACAAGCGTTACTCCTATTACCAATTCAAATCACCTTTTAAGTAGTGATATACTTTAAGTACTAAAAAAGCTTTGGATATATCGGGGTTTTTAATAATTAAAAGTATCAAGGAAACCCTCAAATATAATAAATGCATTGTCCGTGAAAAAAAGGGTGAATATCTATGAAATCAACGAAGTCGTTGTGCCCTGAATGCTCTGCAGTTATCGATGCTTCGATACTTGATGAGAATGGAAAAACCATTCTTGAAAAAACATGCAGCAAGCACGGGTATTTCAAAGATATTTATTGGTCAAGTGCGAAGCAGTTTAGACGGTTTGAAAAGTATTGGCATGATGGGGACGGGGTATCAAATCCAATAGGTTCGAATGGAAATTGCCCTCACGCATGTGGATTATGTTCCTCGCACAAAACCACTACAATTCTGGCGAATATAGATGTCACCAACAGGTGCAATCAACACTGCCCTGTATGTTTTGCGAATGCCCAAGTATCAGGCTATCTTTATGAACCAACCCTTCTGCAAATAAGGGCAATGATGCATATGCTCAGGGACGAAAAACCTGTGCCGTGTCCTGCTGTTCAGTTCGCAGGCGGCGAACCAACGATGCGCGATGACATTGCCCAGATTGTTAAAATGGCTCACGAATTCAAGTTTACCCAGATACAGATGGCAACCAATGGAATCAAACTCGCAAAGAGCCTCAAGTTATGCGAGCAACTGAATGCAGCAGGTCTCCATACCGTTTATCTGCAGTTTGACGGCGTAACCAAGGAGCCGTATCTTATAAATCGCGGTTACAATGCCCTCCCGCTTAAACTCAAAGCTATCGAGAATTGCAGGATGGTAGGCTTGACGAGCATTTCTCTTGTGCCCACGCTTGCAAAAGGCGTGAATGACATGCAGGTGGGGGATATAATCAGGTTTGCGGTCAGGAACATGGATATGGTAAAAGGCATTAATTTCCAGCCGATTTCTTTTGCGGGAAGGATAGATAAAGAAGAAAGGATGGAAAAAAGAATAACAATTCCCGATTTATTTAATCTGATAGAAGAACAAACAAACGGTGCTATTACGGGAGATGATTTCTATCCTGTACCTTTTGTGGTGCCCATATCCCATTTCATCGCAGCCGAAGAGGGTATTCCTAACATCGAATTCACGGTTCATCCGCACTGCGGCACAGGCACTTATGTTTATGTAGAAAATGGAAAAATGATACCTATAACACGTTTCATAGATGTTGAAGGGCTTCTCGAACATATCAATGAGCTGGCTTTGAATGGTAACAAATGGCTTGGCAAGTCCCTTGGGAATATAAAACGAATAGGCAGCCTCATTTCAGTACTGCCCAGGTATATCGATACTGCAAAAGCACCGAGATCTGTGGATGTGAAAAAACTTTTCATTGATGTTCTCAAGGAAGGAACCGGAGAAGCTACGAAAGAATTCCACCGCCATACCCTCTTCATAGGCGCCATGCATTTCATGGATTTATACAATATGGACCTTGAGAGGATTAAACGATGCGGCGTGCATTATGCCACCCCTGATGGCAGAATTATACCATTCTGCACATACAACACGATACACAGGGTGGAAGTGGAGAGGAAGTTTGCAACCCCATTGTTAAAAGTGAAGGCATAGCAAGTAAATGCTCTCAAGATATTTTGACGTGATGAAGGATAAACTCCCTTCGCAGTTCCAGATTTCTCAATCGCTGAATGTTGATTTTAAAAAAGATTCGCCGGAAAAAGAGCTCTTTGGAATACATGATGAGGCTATGAAGCTTTTTTATGAGAAATTGGATGGAATAAGCTCCCTGAAAGAAATTTCGCCTCGTGCCGAATCTTCGCTACTCGACCTGAAAGAAGCTATTGCAGATAAAATACTTGAAGCATGCCATTTTTGTGAGAGAAGATGCAGGATAAACCGTAAAAAGAAAGAAATAGGTTATTGCAGGTTGGATGCTGTCTCGCGTTATACTGCAGAGTTCCTGCATCACGGCGAAGAACCTGAACTTGTTCCCTCGCATACGATATTCTTCGCTGGCTGTAATTTTTCCTGCGTTTACTGCCAGAACTGGGAGATTTCGCAGGCGCCGGAAAGCGGAAATCCCATATTGCCTGAGGAACTTGCAAGAATCATCACTCTTCGGCGCGCGTACGGGTCAAGGAATGTTAATGTTGTTACCCCGACGCCTCATACTCATACTATCCTCAAAATCCTGAATGCGCTTCGGGTCAATGTGCCGGTTGTCTGGAACTCCAACATGTATTATTCTTATGAGATTGCAAAATTACTTGAAGGCGTGGTTGATGTGTATCTCGGGGATTTCAGGTATGGGAATGATGAATGCGCGAGGAAATATTCAAATGTGCCTGATTATTGGCAAGTTATAACGCGAAATTTCAAAACCGCTTACATGAAAGGAGAAATCCTGCTCAGGCAGCTCGTTCTTCCGGGGCATGTTGAATGCTGCACAAAGCCTATTGTGAAGTGGACGGTTGAGAATATTCCAAAAATCAGGTTTAACCTGATGTTCCAGTACAGACCTGCTTACAGGGCTTATGAGTATCCCCAGATTAACCGAAGCCTCACAAGAGAGGAGTGCCAGAAGGCGCTTGATATTGTGAAAGAGTCAGAGCTTGAGGACGTGCTTGTATAGCAAAAGATAAAATATGTTGTGCTATAATCTAAGCGAATCCTGAGAGGAGAATAATGGATTTGATCAATGAAAAGGCTATAGAAGCATACGTAAAAAACGTCACGTTAAAACAGATGCTGATTATTCCTGCAATAGTGCTTCTTTTATCATTGTCTATTTTAGCTTATACAACTTATACCACAGGTTCACCTGTAGAACTGGGTATGGAATTCAAAGGCGGCACTGCTCTTGTTTTTGACAGCATCAAAACTCCTGAGCAGTTAAAAGAGGAATTTAAAGGGTATCCCGGGGTTCAGGCAAGAGGATATGGTGGAGGGGAACGCAGGTTGATGCAATTCGGTCCGATGGATATGGTTTTGAAAAATGACTTAATCAAAAAAATAAAATCTGATTCCCTCAATCCTGATACTGTTGAAATAAGGGATATGGGAGAACAATTCAGCAAATCCTTGCAAGGGCAGGCTGTTCGTGCCATAATTATCTCGTTTGTTTTGATGGCAATCGTAGTTTTCATCATTTTCAGGACGTTTGTCCCGTCTGTAGCAGTATTGATTTCAGCTTTTGCTGACATAGCATTTGCTGCGGCAATGATGGACGTATTCGGGATCGCTCTCACTCTTGGAACCGTAGCTGCTCTCTTGATGCTTATTGGTTACTCGGTGGATACAAATATACTATTAGCCACAAGGCTGCTCAAGCGGAAGGGAGAACTTAACGAAAAGATAAAGGGCGCCATGCAAACCGGATTGACGATGACAACAACCACACTGGCTGCTCTCACTGCTCTATTCTTTGTATCATCAGGTTCTTATCTGATTCCATCATTCCCCCGTATCGATATAATTAGAGATATTTCTGTTGTTCTTATTTTCGGCATGATTGCAGATCTAATAAACACCTGGATGACCAATGTGGGTATTCTAAGATGGTATATAGAAAGAAAGGAACAGGCACAAAAGCCAGCTGTAAAACCAAAAAAGAAGGGGCAGAGAGCATGAACGACGAAGAGCCTTTTTATAAAAACCCGCGCGTCTTATTGCTCATATTAGCAATCATCGGCTCTATTGCAGCCATAATGCCATCCTATTCAAACGGTGAATTTCAGAGCAATCTTAAATATGGTATTGACATCGAAGGCGGTTCATGGCTGCAGTTACAGCTGCAAGGAGCCATTGCTCAGGTGGATGCTGACGAAGGCAAAATAATCCAGACAGATTTTGGGAGAATGTTTGATGACCCAGCAATTAAAATCAATGAAATAACAGAAAATTCTATAACCTTTACAACATCAAAAGAGACCACAAAAAAGACAATAGATACATTTGGATATGGTACATCCTCTATATCAAAAGGCGCGGAAGGCGGTACAAGAATAACACTGCAAACAAACAAGGTATTTTTAATCCAGAAATATCTGGAGAACAATCTGAATGCAGAGGTTGTTCCGATTCCTGGCAGTTTCATCAGGTTCGAAATAAGAAAAGCTGTGACTGAAGAATCATTAAACGCTATTTTAAAGCCTGTGGATGGAAAAGTCATCCCCCCTTTTCGGGAAGGCGTGACAAAAGAAACAAAGGATGCCACCATTAAAGTTCTTAATGCCAAACTAAACCCCGTTGCCCTTAAACAAATAACTATAACGCCTATTGGCGATAATTATTTGCTCGTTGACCTGCCTGGGGTAGCTATAGAAGAAGCTAAAAAAATCGCACTAACCCCGGGGAAATTCGAGATTCGAATACAGGTGCAGAGAAATGAAACAGCTCATGTGCTTTGGGGTGATCAGATCACTGGTGTGGGAGTACCAGAGAAAGAAAAAGGAGAAGCCTGGGGTGTTTCTTTTGTGTTAAGTGATAAGGGTGCTGAAAGCTTAAGGGATGCTGCGATAAAATACGGGGCAGTTACTAACCCTGGTGCGCATTACCTGAGCATGTATCTTGACGAAAAAGTTGTGTTTGATGCGCCCCTGGCTACTGAACTTGCAAAGAACATACAGAGCGTACCTGTGAAAAACCTTGTCGCAACTACAGGTACTGGAGAAGAAGGACAAGCCAGAGCAAAAGAACTCCAGATTCATCTGAGAGCAGGCGCATTGCCAGTTAACGTGAATGAGGTGGGTTCAGGAGAAGTCCCAGCACCTCTTGGAAGAAAATTTAAGGAACAGGTAACAATCGCCGGAATAATTGCTCTGATAGCAGTGGCATTTATGGTATATCTCAGGTATAAACAGCCCAATATTATTATCCCTATGCTTGCCACATCTTTTAGTGAGGTCATCATCATATTGGGAGTAGCGGCTGCCGCCAGTCGCTGGATACAGCTTGACCTTGCCACCATCGCAGGCATTATTGCGGTTATTGGTACAGGGGTGGACCATCTCATAATCATTACAGATGAGGTACTTGCGGGCGGTGCTATGCCTCCCAGTAAAGTGTACAAATCCCGTCTTGCGAAAGCGTTTGCTATCATACTTGCTGCAGCAGCAACAGTATTTGTGGCAATGTCACCACTAATATGGGCTATGGATTCCAGTGCGCTGAGGGGTTTTGCCATAATCGTTATAGTAGGTGTCTTTATAGGAGTCGGGATAGCACGACCAGCGTATGCTGTTATTATCCAGGGCATGCTTGTGGAAGATACTGACAAAAAGTATGTTGACGAGGAATAACACCAATAAGCATACAGTTATTTGATAATAGAGCTAATCCCTTAGCGAGGTTGGTTCATGAAGACAAAAGTTTTGATAATGGGTGCGGCAGGGCGGGATTTTCATAATTTCAATGTATTTTTCAGGGATAACGAGGATTACGAGGTTGTGGCTTTCACTGCAGCGCAGATTCCGGGAATTGCTGGCAGAGTTTATCCCAGGGAATTGGCGGGTTCGCTGTATGAAAAAGACATCCCGATTTATGTTGAGGAAGAATTGCCCGGGCTAGTAAAAGAGCATGGTATAGACCAGGTGATTCTGGCGTATTCTGATTTGTCCCATGAAGCAGTTATGCAGAAAGCTTCGCAGGTGTTAGCAGCAGGTGCAGATTTCAGATTGATGGGAACCAAGAGCACCATGCTTCGGTCAAAAAAACCCGTGATTTCGGTATGCGCTGTGAGAACCGGTGCAGGCAAGAGCCCGACTTCGCAAAAGCTGGTGGACATATTGAAAGAAAAAGGATTCAAAGTAGTGGTGGTGCGCCATCCCATGCCGTACGGCGATCTAAGGAAACAGGAATGCCAGAGGTTTGCCTCCATGGAGGACTGCATTCGCAACGGGTGCACCATTGAAGAGAGGGAGGAGTACGAGCCGTATATCTGCTGCGGAACTGTGGTTTATAGCGGTATTAATCATAAGAAAATCCTGAACTCGGCAGAGGAGGAGGCAGATATTATTATCTGGGACGGGGGTAACAACGACATCCCCTTCTACAAGCCTGACCTCCATATCGTAATCGCTGACCCGCACAGGGCAGGGCATGAGTTGACTTATTACCCCGGGGAAGTGAATGTGCGACTTGCAGATGTGGTTATCGTGAACAAGATTGATTCAGCCAGAAAAGAGGATGTAGAGCTGGTTATTAAGAATGTCAGGTCCATAAATAAGAAAGCAATAATCATAAAAGCCATGTCTGTGATAATCGCAGACAAGCCTGAACTGGTAAAAGGAAAGCGTATTCTGGTGGTGGAAGACGGACCCACTCTTACGCATGGCGGAATGGCTTTTGGGGCTGGGGTAATAGCTGCCAGGAAATATGAAGCAAAAGAAATTATTGACCCTCGTTCATACGCAGTAGGCTCACTTTTCAAAGTCTATGAGGACTTTCCTCATCTTGGCGCTGTGCTTCCTGCTATGGGCTATAGCGATGCTCAGGTAAAAGAACTGGAGATGACCATAAACGCCGCGGATTGCGATGCTGTGATAGCAGGCACGCCCATCGACCTCGGCAGGCTGCTGAAGCTAAATTCGCCTGTTGTGAGGGTTAGATACAGGATTGAGGAAGTGGATGTCAAGCTGGAAGATGTAATCGGGAAGTGGTTGAGGTCTAAAAAGCCCTGAGTTACTTATTGCCGCCGGGCAAATCCGTGGTTATCTCGCCCCTTACATAGTCTGCTGGGAAAATATAGACGGGCACTTTTGCTTTCATAGCCAGCGCCGCAGCATTGGAGAGCAGGGTATCGGATATGCCTGCTGCTATTTTGCCAACAGTGTTGGAAGTGGATGGCATAATCAGGAGAAAATCGTATTTTCCGGTCTGTAAATCTCCCCCCAAGAAGGGTAGGTTTGGTGATTTTTCAGAAAAAGTCTTAGGGAAGCTGGTTTTTAGCTCATCGAAAAGCCTGTACCATTTCATCACCATCTCGCCTGCCTCCGAGAGGAATACCCTAACGTCGAGGTTAAGCTCTTTTGCGAGTTCTTTCATTATATCAAGGCTTTCTTTGAGGTGGTCGCCGCAGCCTGTGATTCCCCATGCGATTTTCAGAGACATACTTTATTGACCTGCGCTTTGCGTTCTCTGCGCTCTGGTATGAAAAAATCAACAACTAACTCGTACGAACTGATACGAACTTATTCAGTCGGAGTTCGTACGAGTTCGTATTAGTTCGCTGTTAATGTTCATTTTGTTGTTTTTCATTGTTAGCTATGAACCGTGGATTCATGGCTGAGTTTGTGGTGTACGATTTATTCACCGCAAAGCACGCAAAGGGCGCAAAGATAATTTTTGTATAGTTTTTTAACTATTTATTGGCTCGTAGTAATATTACTGGATTGTGGCTTTTATAATCCTGTCGCCCTTCCTGAGCTTCTGCGTCACATCCATGCCTTCTGTCACCTGCCCGAATACGGCGTAGTTCTTATCAAGGAACTTCGCATCCTCAAGACAGATATAAAATTGCGATGAGGCGCTGTTGGGGTCTTGCGAGCGCGCCATGCCTACGGCGCCTTTCTTATGCGAAAGCGAGGGCGCTATCTCAAGAGGGATGTTCTTTCCTGAGCCGCCTGTGCCGTTGCCTTTGGGGTCGCCGCCCTGTATGACGAAGCCGGGCTCGTGGCGGTGGAAGGTGAGGTTGTTGTAGAAGCCTTTGTTTGTGAGGTCTATGAAGTTCTTTGTGGTGATGGGGGCTTCTGTTTCTTTGAGTTCGAATTTTATCGTGCCTTTCTGGGTTTCGAGGATTGCGGTTTTGTTTGGCATAAGTATCGAGGTAGCTTAGAGGGGGTTATTGTATATGTGCTTTTTTGAATGACTTTCAATTTCCTAAATAAATAAGGCTATGTAGTAAGTGAAAAAAAACATCAATCAATTTGATTTTACATTATTAATATTTAATTCACTCATAATTATTTTTTCATTAAAAATTTCATTATTATCTTTCTCTTTTCTAACTAAACTTCCAATCCTTTTTATTTGTTCCATTGATGGAAATGGAATATTATTTAATTCGGCAGCATTAACTTGAGTGCTGCCATTAATCGTTTGAAAATATTTATTATATAATTTTGAATTTAAAAGTGCTGCAATTCCATAAGCCTCATTTTCTGATAATTTACCTTTGATTTTGTAAACATAATTAACATGATTTTCTATTCCAATATAATCCGAATTTATACATGTTTCTAAAAGAATACCAGCGTTAATTCTACGTTTTCCTTCTTTAGTACTGAAACGTTTAATTAATACATAATTTCCTTTTGGGATTAATATCTTTCTTGATCCTTCTTCATTCTTTATCGCTACTGGTTTACTATTTTCTTTGATTGGCCAAATAACTGATCCATCTATAATATTTTGCATCCAAATTAAAGGAGCAAAATTCTGCTTTTTTATATCTTTTAAAAGATAATCAGTTGTTCTAAATGGAACAACAGGGCCTGTAGAAACTTTCAAACCTAGTGTAGTAAGTTTAAATCCCAATTTATCAATTTGCTCAGCTGTAATTTCATCCGATTTAGATGTTGGTAGCCTCAAAATAATATCGCTGTTATTTTTAATAACGACTTTCTCATAGGACGTCCTTCTAACAATCAGGCTCTGTTTTTCATCCAATTCCCCATCACTTGTGCTAATTATAACATTTTTAGGTGCCTCATGACTCTTTATTGCGCTAAG
This sequence comes from uncultured Candidatus Methanoperedens sp., assembly GCA_964431955.1. GTDB lineage: Archaea > Halobacteriota > Methanosarcinia > Methanosarcinales > Methanoperedenaceae > Methanoperedens. Next base: position 12,678 of record CAYSLW010000032.1, read on the forward strand.
AATCACCATCTCTTGAAGGACATTATATTTTTTGAATACTTCTTTTCTTGAATCAAATACATGTATCTTGGTCAGTTTAACGTTT
>CAYSLW010000033.1:0-12747 GCA_964431955.1 uncultured Candidatus Methanoperedens sp.
TGATGCATTTATGATGCATTTATGATGCATTTGATGCTTTTAAGATGTATTTAGTTCCCCTGCCTACTTTTCCTATCATATGAAATATCTCCTTTTCAACAATTACTTGCAGTTCTCTGGAGGCTGTAATCCGTGAAACCCCAGTTAATTCCTGATACTCCTTGTTTGTAATCTTCCCTTTCTCCTTCACATACATCACTGCTTTTATCTGTCTCTCATTAAGTCCAAGATTGCGCAGATATTCTTCTGTATAAATATCCTTTCTGAAAATCACCCTGAATCCCTGATATTCCTCAAAAATAGGCTCCGGAAGTCCCGCATTACGACAGGCTTTTCGCATCTTCTCAATCCCGCTTCCCCACTGCTCGATCAATTCGATGTCATAGAACACTTCAGCAATCCCTTTATTTCGCAATTTAGAGGAATGTGGCGAAAAAAGTTCATCCAACGTGATGCCCGAAGGTAAACCTCCCGGACTCCAGACGATCAGCTTATCATCATATATCCTGACCTCAATATTTGAAGGAATTGTATAATCCCGATGGCACACTGCATTGATAATAGCCTCCCTCAAAGCCTCCAGTGGATAATCCCAAATCTGCTCCCTTTCAGGTCTTCCTGTCATGATAAATTTCACATTAATATTCTTGTGTATGAAATCCATCGCTTCATCTATTTGCTCGATAATAGTTTCTTCAATCATTCTATCATCAATCACAAGTGTCTCTTCTTTGAACCTGCCGCAGTGGATTGCAGCCTGTGATAGAAATCGCTTCTGCCCTTTGCGAAAGAGCAGTATTGCCGCCCATGTAGGTATCCCGTCCTTTATGAGTTCAAGCTTATCAAGAACTTTAAGCGGTTCTTCATCATCCTCAATCTTCCTCCTGCCAGCCTCATTTGCCTTTTTATGTACCTCTTCACCTTTTCGAGATCAATATCTTCGAGATAGGAATCCCTTACTGGAAGTTTATCCCAGCTCTTACCTGTAGAGTGGAAATGCATCTCTGCGATCTCCTGTGCTGACATAATGCGATTGCTATTTCCCACTCTCCTGTAACACCTCCCCTTTAAAGATACGGGCTTAATTGGAAATTCTTTAATACGAATGGCAGCAACGTTCTTTTGTTCTATTTCATGAAGTTCAATTTCAGGAATTACACGAGGCTCGGTACTCTGAGAAATCTGGTTCGCCCAGTTCTGTACGGTTTCCTTACCGATTCGAATTCCTTTGATTTCACCTCTATCGGATACGCCAATGAGGATGATACCACCCTTAGTATTCGCAAACGCCACAGCCGACTCAAGAGTTCTATCATCGAACTTTTCTTTAAATTCAAGAGAAATGGATTCACCGCTTGCGATAAGTTCCTGTAAATAATCGCTAAGGTTATTTTTATTCGCCACCTAATCCTCCTACCCTATCTCCTTCAAGTACCCCTCAATCCTCTCCTCAACCCCCGCAATCTCCCCCTCAATCACCCGAAGCTCCTGCCACTCCTTACCAACATCGATCTCTTCAGCTACATCCTGCGGGAAAACGTAAAGCGTAACATTGAGGTTATAATCATTCTCTTTTATCTCATCCAGAGGAACTGCACGAACAAACCCATCGCTGGCTCCAAATTTCCTGTAAGCTTCTGCGATTTTCTGTATTTGCACCTCACCGAGTCTGTTAAGCTTCCTGACCTCAGGATGCTGCTCGAACTCGCTGCTGGCGTTGATGAACAAAACCTTACCCTTCCTCGCCTCCGGTTTATTCTTATTCAAAAATACGAGGGCGCCCGGCGCACCTGTATTGTAAAATAGCTTCTCTGGAAGCAATATTATGCAATCAATTAAATCATCCTGCAGCATCTTGCTCCTGATTGCCTGCTCCTTGCCCCCCCTGAAAAGGCAGCCATTATCAATAACCACGCCCACCCTTCCAGTATCATCTTTAGCGCTTGCAAGCATGTGCTGAACCCATGCCCAGTCTGCCGATTGCTTCGGGACAAAGCCGTATCTGAAGCGCTGCTTCCAGAACTCGCCTTTCTTTATGACTTCTTCATCATAGCCATCCTGGTTCCACGGAGGATTGGCAATAACCACATCGAATTGTTTCAGCCCTTCGCCCTCTTTGAACTTGGGGTAGAGGATGGTATCGCCATAGGCAAGATTCGCATTCTTAATATCATGGATATACAAATTCATTCTACCAAGCGCCAGTGTCTTCTGGTTTGCCTCCTGACCATAGAGGAATAATTTATCAACTTCTGCTTTACCATATTGGTTTTCAACATGCTTGTAAGAAACTATCAGCATTCCGTTAGAGGCTGAAGCAGGGTCGTACACGCTCTCTCCAGGCTTTGGGTCAAGAATTTCGATCAGGAGCTTGATAACCTCTCTCGGTGTGTAGACTTCTCCCTCTTTTGCTTTCATCGGCGCGAAATATCTTAAGATCCACTCGTACGCGTGCGATAGATGAGTATTTGAGGGCAAAATAATCCTATCGTTAACCTAATATCTCATCCTCATGTATTGATACTCATGAAATACTCTCCCACTAACCTGATTTGCGCTGCCGGTCTTGCAGATGCCTGGGCGCAGGCTGTGAATTATGTCATGAAATACGGCATGGAAATCAAGACCGAGTACGGTCCAATGTCCAAGGATATATGCTCAGTCATCGAAATCCGTGACCCGTACGCAGAGCCCATGCTGCATCCCCAGTTCCCGACGAAGGATTTGCATGTGAGGGAATATCTAAAACAGTGGGAACGGGATTATGATTGGAAAAAGCAGGGTTTTGAATATAATTACATGGACAGGCTGATAAACTATCCCTCACGCGGCAAAGATGTTGCGAAGCAAAATCCACGCATTGCGGAGCAATGCGTGTATACGACGTCAACTGGCGTAACGGTTGTTGACCAGTTAAAAGCAATAAGAGAACTGCTGCCGCAGGGCGTCTCGCGCCGCAGGCAGGCTATCACATGGATACCAGAGCGCGATCTTTTTGTGAAAGAAGACCAGCCATGTTTGCAGAGGCTTTGGGTTCGTGCTCTAAGAGAAGGAAATGCGGAGATGCACTGCATGTGGCGCTCACGTGATCTTTATGCGGCATGGAACAGCAATATGGTTGGCTTGCTCACGATGATAAAGCGTGAGGTGCTTGAACCCAATAACCTGAAACTTATTAAAGTGGTGGATTTCTGCAACTCGCTTCACATATACGAGGCTGACTGGGAAGCATCGTTGAAAGTAAAGCCGCTGCCGAAAAGCCCGCAGATGATGCGGTATTGAAAATATGAAAATGAACGCAAAGATAAAAGCCGAACTTATCTCTATCGGAGCTATTGATATTGATACCTCCCTGCTCGGAAGAGTAACCATCCCAACTGCAGGTCCAGGCGCTGGCGGCAAGGCTTTTTTCTTTAAATCGGGCAAACGCAGGGTAAGGCTGGTGGTGGACGAAGGCTCACCTCTGCGTGCTGTAAAAGACAATGGCGATATCGTGATAATGAAGGGCGGAAATGAACTTGTGAGGGGAACAATCGAAGAAGAACTCATCCACTGCCCCGAGCAGGCATATATCACCATGAGCGAGCGCTGCATCTATGACTGCAAGTTCTGTCCTGTCCCGAAACTTGCGGGCAAGGTGAAGTCCACAGAGGAATTGCTGGCGCTTGTGGAAGAGGCTCATAATCTTGGGAAGATGAAAGGAATCTCGATAACATCGGGGGTTGAGAAGTCGCCTGAGAAAGAAGTGGAAAGGGCGGTGGAACTTGTAAAAGCTTTAAGGAAATATAAGGTTCCCACAGGGGTCTCGGTGTATCCCACAAAAGACTCATCACGCCTCTTGAAAGAGGCAGGGGCGAGTGAGATAAAATATAATGTGGAGACCATGGACAGGGAACTCTATGATAAATACTGTAAAAAGCCGCCGCTTGATTTCACACTTCTGTGCCTGAAAGATGCGGTAAAGATATTCGGGAAGAACCATGTGTTCACGAATTTCATAGTAGGGCTCGGGGAAACAGATGAGACTGTGGAGACGCAATATGAGGAGCTGACAAAGATGGGCGTCATCCCGATAATAAGAGCCGTTGGTGTCCATCCCTTGCGCTTTGGGGAGCTTGAGGCTGAGCGCCCAACGAAGGAGAGGCTGCTTAGGCTTGCGAAAGTGGCGAGGAGGATTCTGGATAAATACGGGCTTGATGCAAGTGTGGCTAAAACCATGTGCCTGCCGTGTACGGGGTGTGATTTGAACCCGCATATAGATTTATGAAGAAGAACAACAAAATGGACAGTAACAGCGAACTAATACGAACTGATACGAACTCCGGTGGCGTGAGTTCGTATCAGTTCGTACGAGTTAGTTGTTCATATTATTCATACCAGTACACAATGGGCGCCAAGACACCTCTGCTTTGCGTTCTTTGCGCCCTTCGCGGTGTGTGAATCACATACTATGATCACCGAACTCAAAATTTCACGCTGCGACGTGGAGATTATCCATACAGAACTCGAAGCCAACAAGCCCTACGAAGCCTGCGGCGTGCTGGTGGGCACCATCAGCGGCAGCACGGCGCTTGTGGAAAAAGCCCTGCATGTGACCAATGTGAAACGCACGAGGACGAGCTTCGAGCTTGACCCGAAAGAGCACTATGGTGCATGGAACGATGCTGAGAAAAACGGTAAGGAGATTGTGGGGGTTTATCATACCCATCCCGTTTCGTCTGCCGTGCCTTCGCTGTGGGACAGAGAGACTATGCAGAACGTCCCGGGGGTATGGGTTATTGCGGGCGCCGATGGGATGAGGGCGTATGTGTGGGAGAATGGGATTAAAGCTGTGCGAATAAAGGAATGTTGATCTCAATGAGTATTTTACAGAGGGAAACTATTTAATTTAGTTTCCCTATAGATAATACTATGATAAAACGGGAGACCTGGATAAAAGTAATAAAGGATTTCAATGAGTTCAAACTGCCTGAACTGGTAGAAAGGGACATCAAAATATCAGAAATTCCGATAAAAAGGGCAGTTTCAATAATAGGTCCGAGAAGAGCAGGTAAAACATACCTCATGTTTCAGGTGATTAGAGATATTCTTAAGAAAAATATAGAAAAAAGCAGGCTTCTTTACATCAACCTTGAAAGCGACCTGCTTACGGGTTGCGAGCTATCAGATTTGAGAACCATGATTGAGCTTTTTTATGAAATCTACCCGGAAAACAAAAACAAGAAGGTCTATTTATTTCTCGACGAGATACAGACTGTATCGGGATGGGAAAAACTTGTTCGCGCTGTTATGGACAGCGAGAACATTCAAGTATATCTCAGCGGCTCCTCTTCAAAGCTCCTCTCAAAAGAAATCGCCACTGGTTTAAGGGGAAGAACCATTCCTTATTATGTTTATCCTTTCAGCTTCAGGGAGTTCTTAAGAGCAAAAGGCTTCAAGATAGAAAAATATCTTTCCTCATCGCGGAAAGCCCTGCTGCTCAACCTCCTTGATAAATTCATGAAAGGGAGCTATCCTGAGGCAGTGTTTTTTGAAGAAGAAAAAGAAAAAATCCTGAGAGAAATATTAGACGTTACAATTTACAGGGATGTGGTTGAACGGTTCAAGGTAAAAAATATCAAGGTTCTGAAATTGCTTCTGAAAAATCTGATAGCTTCTAATTACTTTTCAGTTCACGGATTTTACAGATACCTGAAGTCCATGGGAATAAAAGTCGGTAAAAATACGCTTTACATCTATATCGATAATTTTTCAGATGCAATGGTGCTGTATATGCTGCGAAACTACTCCGAATCGTATAAAAAGGTCGAACAGACAATCCCGAAGCCATACTTTGTTGATAATGGCTTGCTTGTTGTGAACGGAATCGAGAGCAATAGCAGGCTTATGGAAAATGCGGTTTTCTTAGAGCTTGTCAGGAGAGGATTTACAACAGAAAATAGCCTGTTTTATTACGACTCCCAAAAAGAGGTTGATTTTGTTTTGAAAGAGGGTGGAAAAATTGCCCGGTTGATACAGGTATGCTATGATATAGATGATTTCAGCACGAAAGAAAGAGAGTTAAGCGCATTAGCGAAAGCCGGGGAGGAATTGAATTGCAGCGATATGCGCGTGATAACTTATAATTATGAAAACATTGAGGATTATAAAGGCTGGGAGATTAAATTTGTGCCGCTGTGGAAGTGGCTGATTGGATGATACTGCGGGTGGCTATGTACCATTAACTACCCTTTTCCCCTAGAAAAATAATGGCATTATCAATTAGTTTCGGAACAGTAGTATTCCATTTGTCATCCAAATAATCGTCCCAATTTTCAGGCATATTCATTATTTCATACGAAAGTTCAGTAATTTCAATGTATTTATCTAAAGATTCATCTGTATTTCCATAAAAGTAAGATAGTGTGTACGTTCGGTCCATTGGCACACACAACTTTGGAAAAAGAAAGTGCAACAATTTTGAATTTGAGACTAATTTTCCCTCACTCCCCATCAGGTTTAAATTTTCGTAAATATTTCGTAATATAGGAATTAGTTTATTTAAATCTTTAATACCCTCTTTTTCAAAGGTTTCTAAATCTTTGAATTGATCTGAACACAAAAGTATACTTCGTCTAAATTCCTCGAAATCTTTTATTTTTGCACGACGGCTATTCATACCCCAAGAAATAAGGGCTGCATACAACAGATCAATGTGATAATCTTTGCTCAAAAATAATTCGACATTATTATAATCATTTCTTAATTGATAAAGTCTTTTGTAAAAATGAAAACTTGGCCCAGTTCCAAAGTTACCAATTTCTGAAGTCCCCTTTTTAATTTTAATAATTTCAATTATTTTCTCAATTTTAGTACTGCGATCTTTAATCATAGACAATTTTTATCGTTCCTTTAATATTTATACTTACCCTTTCATCGTCCTCCACAACCCCTCCATCGCAACCCTGTTAAGGACAATTTGACTTGAATGTAGTAATTGACAGGCTATTTAACAATTTTTCCAGCCCATTCTACAAGTCTTCCCGCCTCTTTTTGCATCTCCTGTGCATCGCTTTGTTTAATCAGCTTATCCTCGTATTCAGCAGCGTTCTTCAATGATATTACTCGCCTCGCCTGCATATGATCCGCTCCGCCATGGCGCAACTGTAGGAATCTGGAACAAACCGCATCACATGCGCTTATGACTGCGTGTACGGAGAGGACTGCTGATGAGTTCCATTTTTCTTTTTCTGCAAGTAACCTGGCTCCTTCGAGAAACTCCATGGCTTTGCGGAGGTATATCTTATCTGAGCCAATCCTTGTAGGTTTCGTTGCAAGACCTCTTACCATTCAAATCCCTCTCGCCTGAAGATAACTTCGCCGCTTTTTATTTCTTTGTAAATTGATCTTGTTTTTAGCTCCTTAAGCTCCTCACGACGCTTTATCATCAGTGAAAACGGATTGCCGAATTTATTCCGGGCAACAGAAATCAAGTTCTCAAGCTTCTCCTCTAATTGCGACTTATCCCCTTTGCAGACGACAAAAACATCCACATCGCTGTCCGCCCGTTCTATGCCCTTCGCTATGCTGCCGAACAGGACGGCTATCTCCACTTCTGACAGATCTTTAACCGCTCCTTCAATCACCTTTTTAAGCTCCATGGGAATATTTCTTTCCTCCTCGAAGTCGCTGCTAAGAAGCGGATAAAGAATATGTTCTTTGTTCAATGAATACAAATTCGCTTTCCCTATGCGCTTCCTATCGAGCAGTCCATTTTCGAGAAGGGATTTTACGTTCCTGTGCACGCTTGCCTGGGGTATCCCTGCTATCCTCTGGAGTTCACTTTCGGTAAACTCTTTCTCAGGATAGGTGAAAAATCCCCTCAGCAGCTTCACCTTTGTTTTATTACCGAGCACTTCATCCAGAACGTTGTGGAATTTCATAACCATCTTTTCATTTTTGAATCAATTTATTCATTTTTGAATTTATAAAGGTTCCGATACTGGAACCAAAAAATATCAGTATCCACAATTATCCTAACTATTTTAAGCGTATCTCATTTTTGAGACCGTTACATTACATGTTGGTATAATTTTTACTTCCGCAAAGCGGAGCTTGATAATGTTGTGAATTTGGTATCAATTAATATGAGGATTCATGCCACAAATAACTTCAAATTTTATTCACCAACACGAATTGAAACGGGGTCTCATTTTTTACCCATCCATCGCCCTCTCCAGCCCTTCCATCGCAACCCTGCTAAGCCGCCGCGCCCTCTCCTCAGTCTTCCCCTCTGAGAACACCCTCACCTTGGGTTCAGTCCCGCTCGCCCTCACCAGGAACCATCCGTCTGCATAATCCACGCGCACGCCGTCCATATCAATGAACCTGTCATAATCCTGCGGGATTTCCTGCTTCAATCTCTCCAGTATTGCCTGCGTATCCGTACCCTCAGGCAGCGTCTTTGCATCCTTTATCTGATGATATCTGGGATACGAAGCAACTACTTCTGAAAGCGTCTTTCCTTCTTTCGCCAGTATTCCTGCCATCACTCCTGCGAGCATCGGACCCTCGCGGCTCCACTCAAGCACCACAGAACCGTGCTCTTCAAGCCCCAACTGCGCGCCGCACAAGAGTTTTGCCTGTGCAAGATACGGCTCGCCGACTGGTGTGTAAATCACCTCGGCGCCAAGAGAGTTTGCAACGTCTTTTATGATATTGGAGAATGCAATCGTCACGGCGATCTTCTTTTCTCTGTCTTTGCTCTGACGCAGTACGTGATCTGCGATTATTGCAGCGGAAACATCGCCCTGGATGAACTTTCCCTTCTCATCAACAAAAGCTGTCCTGTCGCCGTCGCCGTCATGCGCAACACCCATATCGGCATTCTCAGAGGTTACAAGCGTTTTGAGCTTTTCAAGATTCGCGTCCGTGGGTTCGGGATTTCTCTCCCTGAACATGCCATCGTATTTGCAGTTGAACCTTACTACCTCATGACCCAAACTTTCAAGGGTTTCAGGCGTCACGGTTGATGCTGAGCCACCCCCGCCGTCAACCACGATTTTCAATGGCTTTGTAGAAAAGAGCTTTTTTACATACTGCACTATGTGAGTGCGGTACCTCTCGCTCGCTCCAGTGTCTGCAAGTCTTTTCCCCTTTCTTGACGTATCGGAATTTATAAACCGCAGTGTGCGAGCAAATCTGCGTTCATCTGCGTTCATCTGCGGTTCAATTTTTCTTGTTTCTCCAAAATATATTTTCTCAAGAGCAAGGTCTTCCTCAGGAGAAAAACCCATTCCCCTTTTGCTCAGGCACTTTATGCCGTTATACTCAGGCGGGTTATGCGATGCTGTAATCATCACGCCGGCATCCGCCTGCCTTGCAATTTCAAGTGAGAGTGTGTTCGGCGTGATAATTCCCAGAGTCAATGCATTGCATCCATGCTCTATAATTCCATCGATTAGCGCTTCCTCAAGCATAGGAGAGGAGATTCGCGGGTCTTTTCCTATAGCCACTGTTCTTCCCTCTCCGAGATAAGCTGCTAAAGCAGCGCCCACGCGTTTTGCTTTTTCAGCCCCGATTCCCTCATTAGTCCTCCTAATCCTCATAGTCCCCGTATTTAAATACGGGGTCTCGGAATACGGGGTCTCTACGATGCCCCGGAAACCGAACGTACCGAAAAGTCTTTTTTGTTTGCGGATGTTTTTATAATCATCAAATTTTTTGGTGAATTTTTCACATGGCATAGCACTCGAATAGGTTTTTGATAAGATAAACTACTCCAAACTAAGGAAACATTTTGAATCAGAAAGTAAGAATCATCCTTTTATCTCTCGCCGCCTCTCACTCCTGTATTCATGTACAAGCGATTCCAGCCACTCTTCTTTAGCAGCTACCCTGCGTTCCTCTGCTTTCTTATTCCAGTCTTCTATCGCATTTTTTATGTCCTCTGGATTAATTACCGCAAGCTCTTCGGCAGTATCAAACTGGATATTCACATCCTTAGTTTTTAGAACAGGCACATTCAGGTTAAAAAGTTCCTCCTCTGCTGCATGGGACATATCATTGCAGATGATCACAGCACTCACTCCAAGTTCTGCAAGCATTTTAGCTGTAATGCTCCCCCCACCGCTTGCGTCCTTAAGGAGTATTATATCATCTTTTTTTATCCCCACCTGTTCTTTGGTACGAAGGATGCTGTCTTTTGTAAAAGAAGAGATTATTTTCACAGGGAGGACTCTTCCGCTTATCTCAAGCCGCCGGACATGTTTCAATTTATGTATTCTTTCATTTAACTCTGAAATTCTTTTATTGCTCTCCGAGAGACGATTTTGAAGACGTATAATCTCTTTATCACGAATCTTTATCATCTGTTCTTTTTTAAGCTGCTTGTATGCATCGGTCCGCTGTCTTTTAATGAATTCTTCTAATTTCCCAAGCTTATTTTCCGACAGTTCGAGTTCATTTCTCAATTCATCCTGGTACTTCTTCATCTCCTCCATATTTTCTTCATATTTTCGAATTTGCTCCTTGAAATACAAAGCCTCATCACCTATTTTTTCAGGGACTGCATGAATATCGGGTCGTCTTACCTCTTTTCTTGTCAGTGCTGAGATAACTGCATCTACAGACTTACCCCTCACGACCTGCGCTATCGCCTCATCCGCATCTATTCCCCGGGGTATTTTTTTCTTTATCTGTTCGAACTTATTCTTATTTTTACGATATACCGACACGGCAGCGGCTATGGCATCGCGTTCATGGCTGTTTGAATATCCATAGGGCGCCGCAAACTCGATTTTATACTCTGCCGTAAGCACATCATCAGGTGAGCCTGATACGGCGTTGAAGGCACGCCGGATTTTTTCTACGGCATTCGGGGTGGGGAATACATCGCTTGCAATAATAAGCGGTCTTCCCTGTTCTGCAATCATCTCGATAACATCGGGAATCGATATCGTCCTTCCGCTGTGAAGCATTCGCATCTCCCCATAAAGTGTGAGTACGGCTACTGCCGTTGTTGTACCGGGGTCTATGCCCACGATGATATAATCTCTTTTCCTGATTTTAAGAGGTTTAAAAACGAGAGCATCGCGTTCTATGCTCTTAACGCTTACCTGCACGTCGCCGTATTTTCCAGAACCGATATGAATTGAGCTGCGCGGAGCGTCAACAATGAACTCGGATTTTGAGTACCCACCGAACCTCTCGGTTATATTCTGGGTGTATGCAAAGCCTTTCACCTTTGATTGTTCGTTCAGATAATCCTCAATCTCTCTGGCTTTCTGCCTGACATGACCATGCACCTTGCGCCTGTACCTGTTCTGGCTCCATCCACCCCTGCCGGGAGAGCGCGCCCTGCTGACTTTAATTGTGGTTTTATCCTCAAATGCTGAGACTTCACAGCCTATACCCATTTGCGCCAGTTTGGCGCAAGCCAGAGCTTCAGCATTTGGGTCGAACCTGTCAAATGAAAGCCCCTGCTCTTTTGCAAGTTTAGTCAGCGGTTCAAGTTTTTCGCCTCCAGTTACCTGGACTAATTTCGTATTGACTGGTAATTTCTGGAGAAAAGAAACGAGGTCATGCTTATCTGAGGCAAGCTCAAAAATATTATCCACCGCGATTAACGCCGGTTTTTCTTTCCATGCCATCCGCAGGAATTTATGCATGCTTACCATGCGGTGATGCTCGGCTTCACTATCCCTGAGTATTGCAACCGCATATCCCGGCTTTTCCTTTGCCCGCAGAGAGCCTTTTGCGATATCTATCCCGAAAATTACTTTTTCTGGCATAAATCAGGTCACTATATTGTGCATTACCTCCTGGATATCCCTTTTAATCCTGTATTTCCTGTTAAAAAAAGATAAGACGTTACCAACGTCACGGTGAAGTAACTCCATGGCATTCGTATGAGCCTGGGTAATATACTGAGGCCAGTCTATAATCTCGCAACCTTCTGGGTTTACAAATATATTGAATTCGCTCAGGTCGCAGTGTATAATGCCGAGGTTGTATACTTTCTTTATCTGGTTCAATATCTCATTCAGATACCAGTCAGGTTCGTCTATCTTTGTATGCGCCAGCTGCTTTCCTTTTGCAATTGACATCACAATGGCATGCCGATTATAATCAATCGGCTCAGGAACGCTTACTTCAGGATATAAGGTTTTCAGGGCATCATATTCCCTTTTTGCCGCAAGGCGCGATGCATACAGCCAGGAAATGTGTTTTTTTTCCCCAATATGTTCCCTTTTTATCCTGACCTGTTTGAAGCTCATCTTCCCTTCCATGTGAAACTTTATTACAACACGCCTGTCGATGATACCGCCTGTGGCTTCATACACATGCGATTCCTTCCCGGTCCCGATTACATCTCCTATTGCATTTATTGAGCCCCTTTTCACAAACGCATTCAATGCCAGCAGGTCATAAGCCTCAAAATATATCCTGTATCCTTCGTAAGCCTGGATGTTCCTGTGGATAAGTTTGTTTCTTGCAAGATTAGAGAGTATGTAATTGACTTCTTTTATGTCATAATTTGTAAAACTGACTATTTCTTCCACCGGCACCCATTCATAGAATTTCATTTTGTTCTCGATGGCAATAAGAACCCGAAATTCTCTGTTTGTGGTGTGAAGAAACGTATCTGAAATAATAGAATATATGCTGACTATAAAGCGACACCTCGCTTTACCCGGTGTTCAGGTATGCTTCGCATACCTGTCGTTTGATAAAACTTTCCTAAAGTTTTAGCGACACCTCGCTTTA
>CAYSLW010000034.1:0-12727 GCA_964431955.1 uncultured Candidatus Methanoperedens sp.
ATATAGTTGAGTTCGTAAAGCTTTGCATCCTCCCTTGCAGCAAAGCGCAGAGGCTTGCCTTTCATAACATCGGTTATCTGGTTCAGCTTCTCAGAAAGCTCATTCTTCTTAAGCTCAGCCTGCTGCTTCTCTGCAAGCAGGGAATTCTCTTTATTCTGAAGCTCATTTTTAAGCAGGGCTATCTTCTCAAGCTCATTCTCTACTATCCTCTGGTTCTCCTCCTGCGCCTTTTCTTTGTACTGCTGCCTGTCTTTCTCAAGCTCAGCAGTTTTTCCATCCAGCTCCCTTCTCTTCTCCTCAATGCTTTGCATCTGGCTGTCCAGCAGCCTGCCCATCTCAGAGTACTTCTGGTCTAAGCGATTTTTATCAGATTCCAGTGTACTCAAGATTTTCTGAGCAGCTTCGTGCTCAATTTCCTTTCCGACCAGTTTAGCATCAAGCTCGGAAATCTTATCCTTCAGCACAAGGTTCTCTGCTTCCAGAGGCTCATAGCTCTTAAGTTCGTTTTCGAGTTTCTCTATCTTTTGCTGAGCATCCCTGAAGATTTCTTCTCTTTTCAGCTCCGATTCTTTCACCTTGGCAAGAATGCTGGTCTTTAGCCACGATAACCCATAGCGTTCAATACAGGCAACAGTTATCTCTTTGATTTTCTTTTGATTCTTGACATACCTGTTTTTAAGTGCAACTTTTAAATCTCTTATAATGGAGGGGTCGTCCAGTATCTTATCCAGATTATAGTAGCCTTTTTCATAATATTCTGTAATCAATTCGTATAGTCCTGCTTCCTTTCTGCCTATCCTGCCAGCACTCTCATCAACTGAAAGAATCTCAAAAGCAACATATCTTTCGAGATCTTTAAGCAAGTTCAGCTCTGTCTCATTGAACTGTTTTATTATTGAGGTGTCCTCATTAGCCACATATGCTGCAGTCGCCAACATTAATTTTGCAAGGCTGAGCTTACCTGAAATTTCCTCCTGTATATCTCTTTCAATATCCCCGCATATTTTTTCCTCGAATTTCTCCTGACTGCTTGCGATATTGTTCCACATCTCAATACGCTTTACTTTGTCGATTCTCTTGAGTCTCTCAAGATCATAATCCAGCACAAGTTCTACAGGCTTAAGAAGCTTCTTTATGCAACCCCAATCCGTATCTGCAAATATTCCCATATTTTTCATACCTCTTTGAAATACTTCAATTCATTATTAATTTTATTATAAACCAGATCAGGCGCTTCTCCATATCCTTTTATTAATATATCGACAGTTACCCTTTTATCCTCGGCTTTAAGATGCGTCAAAATCTCAGCCCTGCCTTTTTTTGTATAGACTTCGTATATTTTCCTGGATAGAACCTCGTCCTTAAAAGTCGCATTCTGCTTTGCAACAACGATCCCGATAAACTTCTGAACAGTTTCTAAATCCCCTTCAAGTTCAACCTTGATATGTTTTCCTGTTTCCTCCACCTCAAAGGATACCTCGCTCAAATTGTATATCTTAACTTTGTCTTTTGAGGTTCTGGAATAAAGATCATCCAGGAATTCCATCACTTTTCCACTTTCATCGTGTATAATAATTGGCACGCCTTCGGGTCTCCCCAGTTTCATAACTTGCCCCCAGCGCTCCATGGCGTACTCTATTCTCTTCCTCTCAGGTTCATCAGAGTATTTTGCAATAATCAAGTACACCAAATCACCAGATTCTTAAATGCATTATTGCTATATATATTTTTCTCTTTAATCTATTCATTAATATCTCTCCAAAAAAGAGATATAAATATATATCTTATCTCGATTCAAGATTTACCGTTTAAATGTAGTTTACTTCTATGCTTGAGAGGATGCAGATGTTCGTATCGAGTTTGTATTATCTGTTCATTGTAAAATTAGAACAGTGTGCCGATAAGACATAAATAAGATAATCGTCTTACATACTCTTATGACAACCGTAACAATTTCAAGCAGGGGACAGATAGTAATCCCTAAAAAAATAAGGGAGATGTTCGGCTTAACAATGGGCAACAAGCTCAAGGTTTTCCAAGAGAACAAAAAGATAGTCCTTGTAGCCGAACCTGAGGTAAAACCCACGGAATTATTTGTCAGAGCATCCCCGAATGCCGTTGAGAGAGCCATAAAGGAATCTCATGAAATCGATGAGGCAAAGTTCAAGAAACTCTTTCATGATTTAGGAATAAAATGATCGCAATAGATACGAGCGTCTGGGTAGAATATATCAATACCGGCGGAGTATTTCATCCTCAAGCAAAAGCCGTAATCGATTCGTTGGGCAAAGGAGGAACAGAAGCTATTCTTACACCAATAACGCTGGCTGAAATATATTATGTTTCAGAAAGGGTATATAAAGAAGCATATACAGCCCAGGAATCTGAAGCACTCGCAAAGAAATTCTACGATTTTGTTTATTATCATCCACACGTAGAAATAAAAGAATTAGATTATGAACTTTGCCTGAAAGCTGCAATGATAAAATCCAGATATAAAATTGCAATTTCGGATTGTTTTTTATTCGCTCTGTCCGAGAAGGAGAAGGTGGCTATTTTATTCAGGGGCAAAGAAAAAGAGATGGAACCTAACATGAAAGAGTTAAAAAATCGTTTTAATCTAAAGTTCCTTGAAGACTATACGTGATTATGTCCTTTATTTCATCCTCTCATATACGATTGCAAGCACCGCGCCCATTACAAGCAGGTCGATAAGCCCTCCGAACAGCCATGAAGCGACTATCGGAGTTGGCACATCCAGCTAAAAATCCTGCTACCACACCTTTCTTTACATTCATGTTTCCTCCCGGAGCAATTGCAATCCTGCATTAAATTTAATACATCCTTACATGAATAATTATCTGGGAAGAGAAAATCCCTGGCACATAAGCGGCGTAAGCAAAACATAAAAGCGTTCAAAAAACGATTAAGTCTCAATACATGCCCTCACTTACCTTTCGCGTCGTCCTCGTTGAACCTCTCTACAGCGGCAATGTTGGTTCGGTAGCCAGAGTAATGAAAAATTTCGGAAAGAGCGAGCTTGTGCTCCTGAATCCCTGCGAACTTGATATGTCCGCGCGTTTAATGTCAGTGCATGCCTATGACATAATAGAGAATGCCAGGATTGAATTCTCTTTTAAAGATGCACTTTCCGGCTCAAATATCAATGTGGGAATGACAGGACTTCATGGGAAAACTGATAACAAGCACTTCCGAATGCCTGCTTATAATCCACGACAGTTAAAAGATAAATTGGCAGGAAAAGGCGGGGTAGTCTCGCTCCTCTTCGGCAGGGAGGATGCCGGTCTTAGTAATGATGAGCTCGAGATGTGTGATATAATCGTGAACATCCCCACAAGCCCCGAGTACCCGAGTATGAACCTATCTCATGCTGTTGCAGTAGTCCTGTATGAATTAAGCGATATCGAGGGGGGAGAAAGGTATCTTGCTGACCATTTTGACATCCAGCTTTTATATGAGCACATCGATGAGGTGCTTGATGATATCGAGTATAAGGAACATAAAGAAGACAAGACAAAGCTTATGCTGCGGAGAATATCAGGACGGGCAGAATTGACAGGGCGCGAAGTCCAGACCCTTCGTGGAATACTGCGCCGCATACAGTGGAAATTGAATACAGGTGAATATGGAAAACCCGATTAAACTGGTACTCGGTTGCTTTTTCGGCTCAAAACCAAGAATATCCGAAAGCCTTGCCATTCGTCCTGCTGAACTAAAGGGAGACCCTATAATGGCTGAGGTTATCCCGTTCTTTATTGTCGCATCCATCGAAGTGGGAAATACCACAACCAAGTGCATCCTGACTGCCACCAATATGAAAGACGGGCGAACGCGGCTTTTGAACAAGACCGTAAAAATGACCCGGGACGTAAGAAAACCCAAACCAAACGAAAGGATTTTCGGCACAACCTTAAGCGGTGTATCGCTCACAAGGGAATCTATTGCGGAATTAGTCCGCGACACCCTCCTTGAAGCGCATGAAGCTGTAAACCTTGACATAACTACAGACCTTGATTTTGCGGTAAGGTCTACTGGCGTCGTGGCAGGATTCTCATCGCCGCATGAAGTAGGGGAATTCATAAAAGCTCTTGCCGATGGCTGCCTTATCGCAGGTATTCCCCCCAAGAAGATGGTTCCAGCCATGTCCATCGATAACATACCCATAAAATTTAAAGACCATACTCTTATTGATAGGATTGTATTCACAGGCGCGGTAGGCGGCGTGCTCCCCCCTATAGGCTCGACAGGAGTTGAGATAGTGGCAAACGAAATGGAAGGAGAGCTTTCAACAGCGGGCATCAAGGAAGGTGCAAAATGGGCAGGCGTGGATTTCAGGAACCCTGTTTTTTCCATGGATTTTGGAACCACGCTGAAAGGGCGGATTACCAATGGCGATATACCGTATGCCAGAACAATCGCAAATCTTTGCGGTTATGCGGGCGCGATTCCTGACGCTGTGATAAAAGGCACGGGGCTTGTGGATAGAAGATATGGCGCTGCGCTTGATTTATTCCACAACAATAAAGAGCGCATGATATGGCTCACAAAAGGCGGCGCCATTAAAAAATATGCGCAGGATATTCATACGCTGGTAACGATTGAAATTGTGCCTGAGTACAGGGACAGGTACGGGAGCGTGCCCGTCGATCCTGCCGCCGCAAAAGAAATAGGCGTCACCCTTCTCGGATGCGATGTTGGCGAGAACGGAAGTGGGATACCCGAACTTACCGATATGGGGGCTGAAATATATTCAAAACACGGTTTAAAGACGATGTTTGCTACTCTTGATCTTGTTTCTGCAATGATGGTTGAGCGCTTTGTAAAACTGAGCATGGATAATAAACTCATCTCTGAGAAGACTTCCATAGGTTTAACAGGCAGGGCAGCCATCACGGGCTGTAAACCCTATCTGATATTGAGAAGCATAGAAAAGCTTGGAATTTATGAAAAACCAAAGGTGCGCGTGGTGTTCGTTGATGACGGGCTTGCGCGCGGCGCTGCTGTGATGGCGCGCTGCATGAACTCGATGGGTGTGCCTGGAAATCCCATCGGAGGCGCGAGGGGCGGCGGATGCGTCTTGGGTAAGCGTATCGAATATTATACAAAGTCAAAAGAGAGGAATCAAACTTGAAGGCACTTCTATTGATGGGATGCCCTGAACTGCCTGTGCAGACAGCGGCAGCGATTTATATCGCAAATAAATTGAACTTAGAGGGGTTTGAGGTGACTGCTGCGGGAAATAATGCTGCTCAGAGCCTGCTCCTGAACTCCGACCCTGAAAAGCATTATATCAAGAAGGTTATGGAGCTTGACAGGTGCATTGGCGCTCTTGCTGAGAAGAAAATGGAGTTTGACCTGTGTTTTGTGTTCATACACAGCGACACCGGCATATCGTATCTTGCCACTGTCAAATCACTATCGAAAGCAAAGACTGTGGCGATTATTTTCGGAAAAGAGATCGAGCCGCTCATCGAAGCCAGCGGGGATTCGATTATTATTGCTGCGAAGGCTGTGCATAATCCCACGCCTCTGCGGGCGCAAATCGACGGGGTGAAATCATGGGCTGCATTGACGAGATGAATTATGAGATACTGCTGCCCAACAGTTCTTTTAAGGAGTGCGCCGAGTACATAAAGAAGAATTTCAAGGAGGTTTATTATGTGGATGCGGGTTTTAAGATTTTTGATAATTATTTGATAGGAGTGCCTCCGATTCCGATTGCGGTGGATGGGGATTTTATCATCATGCCGTATGTCAAACCGTGTCACGGGAGTTTTGTGCTGAGGATACCGGGGAAGGAGGAAGTGGGGAGGATGAGAAAGGGGAAGTGATTGGACAGTTTCACATATCCCCAATATTTAGGTATCATATTTCTTACCTTATGCATAAATTAAATGCGAATAAATATTTTATATTACTGTAACTTTTAATGTGCGCGATGGAACGAATGTCTCGTTATTGTACAGTGACTCGATGTTAATTTCAAAAGGAGATTGCGGTTGTCCAGCCACTTTTTTACCAAAAACTTTAAACTGATATAATTTATACAGATGAGTTCTCGTCATTTGTATACCTTGTCATGGTGCTCCAGGTCAAGAAAACGAACAGCACCACCCTCAATTTTGAATGTAAGGACAAAGGACTTGGCGATATGAACCCTGCGTATGTTTTTCATATCATATCTAAGGGGCTTGTAATGTTCAGGATCCATCACAATCTCCTCAATCTTCTTCATGCAAATTTCGTAGCGTTTCCTGTCTTTTTTATATAGCCAGCCGAGAGTTTCTTTTAACTTCTCCTCTATGAGAATTTCGTGCATCAAACTATCATGCCTGCTCGGAGGACTCTATGGACTTTCTCAGTTCGTCAACGTTTTTGAAAGAAAGAAATTTCCCTTTTTTTTCTATTTCTTGCAGCTTTTTGACGTATTCAGGGCGAAGTTCATGAATATCCCCGCTTATCGCATCCACTTCCTCCTCAATTATGCTCACTTTTTGCTTGATAAAAGAGAGGTCGCTCTGTATCTGCTTTAAAACACCAATTTCAACTATTTCGCCATGCATTTCTTCTGCTTCCATAGTTTTATCGAACATAACTTATGCATTATTATTTAAATAGATGTCGCAGGATAGGTAAGCGATCAAAGGCTGTGTCCATTCCTTTCCATAAGCGCCTTATTGATTAATCGGTCATATCATTCCAGCGCCTCCTCTTTCGTCAGCAGTTTCATTTTCCCGATGGTAAATAAGAGGCGTGCTCTCAAAAACGAGAGGCTTCATTATATTGCGGTTCGCGGGAGGGTGAAAGCTTATAATTTATGTAATTATAGTTACAATATTTGTTACTTAAACAACAATAATAGAAAAACTTATAAAGATAAATTACCTTTAATGTATTTATGGTAACAAAATCTGTATCCAAAAATGCAGACATTAGAAAAGGGCTCTCAAAAAAGGAAGCATATCTGCTCTCGTCCCTCGCAGAAAAGAAAAAGCGCCTTTTCGGGCTAAAAGACGTAATGGAAGAGCTTGGATGCAGCTACAATTACGCGAAAGTCATCGCAAGCCGGCTTGCGAAAAAGAAATGGCTCATACCCATAGAAAAAGGCAGATATCTCATAGTCCCTCTTGAGGCAGGAAAAGAATCCATTTATACCGAGCACGAGTTTATAATCGCCTCAAAGCTTGTGCAGCCGTATTATATCGCGTACTGGAGCGCGATGAATTATCACGGCATGACAGAGCAGGTGCCCTTCACTGTTTTTGTTGCCACGATAAAAAGGAGAAACAAAAAAGAGATACATGGAGTAAAGTATGAATTCATTACTTTAACCAAAAACAAGTTTTTTGGTTTTTCTGCCGTGAATATAGCGGGCGAAGCCGTCAACATCTCGGACAGGGAAAAAACAATTATAGACGCCCTCGACCACCCCGAATACTGCGGCGGAATATCAGAAGCCGCAAAGGCGCTCTGGAGCGCAAGGCAGAAAATAGATTTCAGAAAGCTCGTGGACTATGCGGAAAAAATGAAAAACAGGGGGATTTTCAAAAGGCTGGGATATCTTCTGCAAAAGCTGGAAATAAAAATCCCTGACGGGCTGAACAAAAAGGTAAAAGAAAACATTTCAAAAGGGTATGCTTCGCTGGATACCGTAGCTATGAAGAAGGGGAGGCACAACTCAGAATGGCGCCTTCTGGTCAATGTTTCAGACAAAGACCTGCTTGAATGGAGGGAGATACATTGATAGACAGAACAGATATTCTGAGAATAGCACGCAAACGCGGGTTTCCCGCAGGGACTATTGAAAAGGAATATATGCTGACTGTGTTTCTCAGGGAGATCGCAAAATTCGGCGGGTTCGTGTTCAAGGGAGGGACAGCATTGAGCAAAGTATATCTTGACTATTACAGAATTTCCGAGGACCTGGACTTCACATATACCGGAAGCGACATGAAAGATGCTGAAGAAGCCATACGTACAGCATGCAGAAACCTTAATCTGGAAATAAAGGATGAAAACGAAACTTCAAACAGCTACAATGCTGAAATAAAGTTTGTTGGTCCTCTGCAATATCAGAACAACATAAAAATTGACGTGAGCATTAGAGAGAAACTTGTTTTCGAGCCAAATAAGGTGGAAATCAAAACATTTTACGCGGATATAGAGCCGTTCGTTGTAAATGTTTTTGACCTGAGGGAAATAGTTTCAGAGAAAATAAGGGCATTGATGCAGCGAAGCAAACCAAGGGACTATTTCGATATATGGTTTCTGCTAAAAATCAAGAAGTTTGACGTCAAAGAAATCAGAATGGCTGTTATCGAAAAATGCAACCGCATAGGCATAAAGTATGATCCTGAGAAAATTTTTTCGGACACCGAAACCTTGCGGAAGCAATGGAAAATGGATTTGATACATCTTGTAAGAGAGTTGCCCGATTTTGATACAGTCATTTCCGACCTGAAGAAGGGGCTTGCGTTTCTGAAAGAGTGAATGCCTTTCGGTTTCGGCGGGTGACGAAGGGATTGTGCACTCTTCCAGAAGCAATATGAGACATGGTCACATAAATATTATATACCATATCGCATATGAGACAAAGTAATAAACCTCACCGCTGGTTCTTAAATGATGCGAAACCCTTATACTTCTACGCTGTAATTTTAAAATATATACGCTCATGACCTCCATCAGAACAAAACCAAGATCTCCAGAAGAAGTTAAAATGTTCATCGAGATAGCCAAGCTCAGGGTAAAAGAAGGAGTCATTTTTGAGGGAAATAAAATTAAAGAGGTTCTACCTTGGAAGAATTAAGCAGTAAATTCAGGGTTTTAGCAGAAATCAGCGAAAAGCTCCCTGGAAAGAAGAAGCCGATTTTAGTCGGTGGCAGCGCGGTGGAATTCTACACAAGGGGAACGTGCAAAAGCATAGACATTGATTTGCTTGCAGACAGAGATTCTCTTGAAAAAGTACTTGAAAAAATGGGATTTTCAAAGATTGGGCGCCACTGGTTCTATACAAAAGATATAGGTATCGAGGTTGTAGGCGAATCTCCAGAAGGCAGGCGCGTGAATGAAGTCCTGCATGAAGGAAAGTTAATTCGGATTTTGAGCATCGAGGATTTGATAGTTGATAGACTCAATGCCTGTAAACACGGGAAATCACAGTATGATTGCGAGCAGGCGCAGGTACTTTTTGGGGTGTATTCAGGCAAATTAGACCTTGAGTACCTTAAGAAACGAATGAAAGAAGAAGATTTAGAGATGGAGCTAATCAAAATATAACTGCTGAGTCCTTTATATCACTTCACCGCCCACAACATCTCCGCATACAGCTCAGTCGAACATCTCCACCCCATGCATATCATCCCATTCAGACCTGCCAGCGCCTCCTCTTTTGTGAGCAGTTTCATTTTCCCGATGGTAAATAAGAGGCGTGCCCTCAAAAACGAGAGGCTTCATTATATTGCGGTTCGCGGGAGGGTGAAAGCTTATAATTTATGTAATTATAGTTACAATATTTGTTACTTAAACAACAATAATAGAAAAACTTATAAAGATAAATTACCTTTAATGTATTTATGGTAACAAAATCTGTATCCAAAAATGCAGACATTAGAAAAGGGCTCTCAAAAAAGGAAGCATATCTGCTCTCGTCCCTCGCAGAAAAGAAAAAGCGCCTTTTCGGGCTAAAAGACGTAATGGAAGAGCTTGGATGCAGCTACAATTACGCGAAAGTCATCGCAAGCCGGCTTGCGAAAAAGAAATGGCTCATACCCATAGAAAAAGGCAGATATCTCATAGTCCCTCTTGAGGCAGGAAAAGAATCCATTTATACCGAGCACGAGTTTATAATCGCCTCAAAGCTTGTGCAGCCGTATTATATCGCGTACTGGAGCGCGATGAATTATCACGGCATGACAGAGCAGGTGCCCTTCACTGTTTTTGTTGCCACGATAAAAAGGAGAAACAAAAAAGAGATACATGGAGTAAAGTATGAATTCATTACTTTAACCAAAAACAAGTTTTTTGGTTTTTCTGCCGTGAATATAGCGGGCGAAGCCGTCAACATCTCGGACAGGGAAAAAACAATTATAGACGCCCTCGACCACCCCGAATACTGCGGCGGAATATCAGAAGCCGCAAAGGCGCTCTGGAGCGCAAGGCAGAAAATAGATTTCAGAAAGCTCGTGGACTATGCGGAAAAAATGAAAAACAGGGGGATTTTCAAAAGGCTGGGATATCTTCTGCAAAAGCTGGAAATAAAAATCCCTGACGGGCTGAACAAAAAGGTAAAAGAAAACATTTCAAAAGGGTATGCTTCGCTGGATACCGTAGCTATGAAGAAGGGGAGGCACAACTCAGAATGGCGCCTTCTGGTCAATGTTTCAGACAAAGACCTGCTTGAATGGAGGGAGATACATTGATAGACAGAACAGATATTCTGAGAATAGCACGCAAACGCGGGTTTCCCGCAGGGACTATTGAAAAGGAATATATGCTGACTGTGTTTCTCAGGGAGATCGCAAAATTCGGCGGGTTCGTGTTCAAGGGAGGGACAGCATTGAGCAAAGTATATCTTGACTATTACAGAATTTCCGAGGACCTGGACTTCACATATACCGGAAGCGACATGAAAGATGCTGAAGAAGCCATACGTACAGCATGCAGAAACCTTAATCTGGAAATAAAGGATGAAAACGAAACTTCAAACAGCTACAATGCTGAAATAAAGTTTGTTGGTCCTCTGCAATATCAGAACAACATAAAAATTGACGTGAGCATTAGAGAGAAACTTGTTTTCGAGCCAAATAAGGTGGAAATCAAAACATTTTACGCGGATATAGAGCCGTTCGTTGTAAATGTTTTTGACCTGAGGGAAATAGTTTCAGAGAAAATAAGGGCATTGATGCAGCGAAGCAAACCAAGGGACTATTTCGATATATGGTTTCTGCTAAAAATCAAGAAGTTTGACGTCAAAGAAATCAGAATGGCTGTTATCGAAAAATGCAACCGCATAGGCATAAAGTATGATCCTGAGAAAATTTTTTCGGACACCGAAACCTTGCGGAAGCAATGGAAAATGGATTTGATACATCTTGTAAGAGAGTTGCCCGATTTTGATACAGTCATTTCCGACCTGAAGAAGGGGCTTGCGTTTCTGAAAGAGTGAATGCCTTTCGGTTTCGGCGGGTGACGAAGGGATTGTGCACTCTTCCAGAAGCAATATGAGACATGGTCACATAAATATTATATACCATATCGCATATGAGACAAAGTAATAAACCTCACCGCTGGTTCTTAAATGATGCGAAACCCTTATACTTCTACGCTGTAATTTTAAAATATATACGCTCATGACCTCCATCAGAACAAAACCAAGATCTCCAGAAGAAGTTAAAATGTTCATCGAGATAGCCAAGCTCAGGGTAAAAGAAGGAGTCATTTTTGAGGGAAATAAAATTAAAGAGGTTCTACCTTGGAAGAATTAAGCAGTAAATTCAGGGTTTTAGCAGAAATCAGCGAAAAGCTCCCTGGAAAGAAGAAGCCGATTTTAGTCGGTGGCAGCGCGGTGGAATTCTACACAAGGGGAACGTGCAAAAGCATAGACATTGATTTGCTTGCAGACAGAGATTCTCTTGAAAAAGTACTTGAAAAAATGGGATTTTCAAAGATTGGGCGCCACTGGTTCTATACAAAAGATATAGGTATCGAGGTTGTAGGCGAATCTCCAGAAGGCAGGCGCGTGAATGAAGTCCTGCATGAAGGAAAGTTAATTCGGATTTTGAGCATCGAGGATTTGATAGTTGATAGACTCAATGCCTGTAAACACGGGAAATCACAGTATGATTGCGAGCAGGCGCAGGTACTTTTTGGGGTGTATTCAGGCAAATTAGACCTTGAGTACCTTAAGAAACGAATGAAAGAAGAAGATTTAGAGATGGAGCTAATCAAAATATATATGTAATTAAAACATATCATGTAAATGGAATTTAAATGACGGAAACAAAACACATTCAGACCAGCATCGATATGGTTACATATGACCATCTCAGACATCTTTCTCTGGTAAAGAAGACGTCGCTGAAGGAGACGATAAAGGAAGCCATCAATGAGTATCTCAAGAGGCATGAAGGGGAGATAATGAAGGATTCGCTTTTCGGTATCGTAGGCTCTTTCAAGACAAAAGAAGGCAATTGGAGTGAAAGGGACGACTGGAGAGAGTAGATGCGGATTTTTCTCGACACAAGCGGTCTTATTGCATTAAGCGATGAAAAGGACAAGAACCATAAAAGGGCAGAGGCGTATCTGAGGGTACAGGTGCCGAAGGGCGCAAGATTTGTTATTGGCAAAAATATTCTATCTGAATACATCGACGGAGTCACAAAAAGAATCGGCAAGAAAAAGGCTATTGAAGAGCTTGATAATATTTTGAACAGCAAACTGCTGGTAGTTGAACCTGTTTCTGAGGCAGACTGGGATAAAGCAATCAGGTATTTTAGAAAATATAATGATCAACGAATTGATTTAACAGATTGTTTGAGTTTTGCAATAATGGAGAGGCTTGATTTGAAGGCTGCTTTTACTTTTGATGATGATTTCAAGACTCATGGGTTCGCCGTATTTACTTGATGTTCACCTGAACTTATACTCCCTTCTTGCGCGCATCAAATCCCCTATCTTCGTTGAGGTCAGGAGTTCAAAAACTACC
>CAYSLW010000035.1:0-12705 GCA_964431955.1 uncultured Candidatus Methanoperedens sp.
ACTTGTTAAAGTTGAGAGGATAAAATACAGCGAGAAAGGGCGGGAGGTTAAGATTTATGCGCCTGTGAGAAAGCTCATCGTTGTCGTGCCGGAGAAGACAGACAAAAAGTCCGTGGCTGATGTGCTCAGGAAATATCTTGGCGTAATACTGGCTGCTGTGCTTGCTTCGAGTCTAATTGAGTTTTTCATGAGAAGCGCTGGCAGGAGCGCAAAAACGATGCAGATAACAAGCGATTCGATTGATTCAATATCAGTTCCCCCGCCAGGCGTTCCGCCGATGCCTGCCATCACATCCACGCCTGTCAGGATGGTTAATGAAACTATAAAAGGTGGAGACGTTAGTGGAATAGTTCCCACTCCAGTAGCTACTCCAATGGTTCCCCCGGTGCCTACAGCCGAAGTTCAATCCATACCAGCCGCAACTTCCACACCAACCGTTCCTGCGCCAGCGCCTGTAGGTGCTTGGAGTGCTAATGCTACTGCAACGCCTGTCCCTGTACAGCCTTCGGCGCTGGATAGCGGCGCGGCAAGCCAGGCGGCACCTGATATTTTTACGAATATAGCGAATATGATTGCTGCGCATCCCGGATTGGTTTTCTTCATGGGATGCCTGTTTGTAATAGCAATATTTGTAGTAGTAGAATATCGGAAAAGGAAATAGGAATGTAAATGAATGGTTCTACTTTAGAGGGCGATAGCAGAAGCACAAAAACTATGTAATTTTATTCCTCCTCTACTTTTTAGCGCTATGCTGTGACGAATCCAATTTCATAATACACATTATCCACTCTTATAACCCTCGAACCTTTTTGATCGAGAAAATCATCGGTTCGCTTCCATTCATCAGGCTTTACTTTCACGCCACTTTGGCTCCTAATTGCCTCTTTAAGCGCAGGGTATTGATTTAATTCTTCTTCAGCTATAATGACGAATTTATCAGGCGCAGTTTGCAACTTTTGAGCGCTTATCCATTTAGCATTGGTGTGCTCGTATGCGCTCCATGCGAAAAAAGCAACAGATATCAGGAACATTGCTGCAAAAGAGATGACAAATGCTTCCAAAATAAAACCAAACGAGCGTTCTTTGGAAACAATCAACCCTGCTGCCAGCAGGATGACGTAGGTGAACAGCATAAAAGATATTGCCTCAAGTCCGTGTATGCCAATACCATATGTTTCGCTTAAAATCCCAAGCAGGAAGCCGCTTATGTAAAATGAGAGGATACCAATTGAGAGGAATAGGAGATATTTCCTTCGTTTATTGATTTTATTCATATTGTTAATTCCACCTACCTTCTTTCTTATAAATCAGAAATATCTGAAGTAAACGCAATATGCCAAATATAATCAGGCAGATGCCTCCAAAGATAAGGAAATAGGCGAGGGGTACTGGTATAGAGATTGGGTGGGGAGTAAGGATAAGGCGCTGTTCAACCCCATCCTCTATTACCGTCTGTACTCCCCCAACCAGAAAATAGTTAGATAAAATCCAGAGGCTCATCAAAAAGACGGAGCCTATGATTATACATAAAATACCTTGATACGTCTTTCTCATTTCATCATTCCTCCGAATTTATCTGACTTTAACATCAGCCAAACAGCCAGAACTCCTATAATCCCGAAAACCATCTCAAATCCATGCGCCTCCGGGCTTGCCTGTGCTGCTGGAGTCGCTGCATCCTGTGGCGGTATTGCATCTTCTATTCGGCGTAAAAAGTCCTTCAGAGATGTTTTCTCACCACTTATATCGTGCACTTCCCCATTCTCGACAATATACTTGCCCTGTTCCCATCCAAAGACTCTGAATTCACTTCCAGCCCTTTTCAGAAAAACCAGTACCTTCTCATTTTTCGTGAATTCTGGAATATCTTCCACCCATACGCCTGAATCGCCTACAGTTCCGCCTTCGGTGATTATTGTCAGCGTTTCATGCCCTGTGCCCTTAATATACTTTTCAACGGAAACTGTTGAATACGTGTAAACCATCGTCCTCCAAAGATTCCACCTGCTCTCCACTTCTTTAATGTCTCCTATAACGATTACATCAGCTTCTCTGCTCTGGTCTTCCACGCTTATTTTTATCATTGAAGCTGAGACTACAGGTGCGAAAGCAAGTAGTATGAAAAGTAAAAGCACAAACGATACGTGCATAAATTTTTTAGATATTTTTGTTTTAACCATTCAAACCTCTATCAATCCGCCATCCAGAAACCAATTTCATAAAACAATGCCCCATGCCACTGCGAACTGCAAAACAGGCATTATTTTGATGCCCATAAACAGAGTCGAAATAAAAAGCCCAACCGCCTGACCGAATATTAATCCAATTGCTCCATGTAAAAAATATTTAGTAAGTCTTTCCATACTGTTAAGTTAATTCCACCTTACTTCTTTAATCTCCACCACACAGCCAGAACTCCTATAATCCCGAAAACCATCCCAAACCCAGGCGCCTCTGGACTTGCCTGCGCCGCCGGCGTGGGAACAGGCGTCTCGGTTATCTGCTCGGATTCCACAGGCGCTTCAATTATCTGAACGCCGCTCACGGGCGTAGTCCAGTCCAGCTCCAGCCTTACAGCATCTGCTCCTGCGCCGACAAATATATTGACAGCTTTGACTGTAAAGAGATTTACTTCGCTGCCATCGGGATTCCTGCCCTTGTAGGCAATGGATTTTCCTGTTTCAATCCTTGCATCCTCAAGCTCTTTTCCCTGATACGATAAGGAAATCAGGATGAAATACGGCGCTGCCGTTTTATCTACAGCCTTTATAGAGAGCTTCCAGCCCTCATTTTCCCAGGTACCGCCTACCACAAGCATCTTTTCTTCAGAGCCAGAGATTTCAGGTTTTATTGGAGTAGCCATAGGTGAAAGGAGTTTGTCTATTATAACAATAACTTCATCTCTATCCGAAACTGGATGTTTGCCCAAATTCGTGTACAGCAATTTGAACATGCCTTTTTCAGCATCCGCGTCCGTAAGCATCAAAAGGGCTTTCTCGCCCACGCTAAAGCTGACTGCGCCCGCTGTTGCATTTATACCTTGCTCAATCCTTACAGTAATTTCCCCTTTAGGCAGGGGATTCTTTAACCATTCATCCACGCTTATAACTACATCTGTATACTCAGTGCTTGGACGCAGTTCTTTGACAGTGCTTGTGACGATTCTGTCAGCGAAATATACTTGATTGTATATCGAATGCGGACCAAGTCTGGACATCCTTTGGGATTCGGTTAGCTGAACCGTTATTGGCGCTTCGCTTACCTTTATCAGCCAGGCATCCAAACTCTTTGTCTTATCTGAGAATGCATCACCAACTATTATATAATCACCTGCTATTCTAATTCCTCTATCTGAAGTCTGCTGAACAGAGTTTGCCTCTCTTCCTTCTAAAGTTTCATTCCACTGCTCATTGCCATTTGCATCTGTCTTTATGAGCCAGGCATTGGTATTGCCGTAAGAGCGCTCTTTTTTGCCGGCAATTATATACCCTCCATCCAGGGTCTGCAGGGCAGATGAAGCTTCATCAATGCCTTTTCCACCGAACGTCCTGTTCCACTGCTCATTGCCGTTTTTATCTGTCCTGATGAGCCAGGCATCGCTTTCACCTGAGCCGTACGATTGCGTCTTGCCAGCGAGTATATAACCACCGTCAGAGGTCTGCTGAACAGAGAAAGCCGAATCATTTCCACTTCCCCCAAAAGTCTTGCTCCACTGTTCGAAAGATGCGCCTGCGCTACCTGCAAGCAACAATATTATCAGCGCCGTTATTCCCATTGCGCTTATGCACGCTTTTCTGGTATCTGGGACAATATTGTTTGGCATTGTTTCCTCCTAAGTCTATTTTTCAAGGCAACCCTACAAATATTTTCTGTGACAATCATCTACACATCTAACTCATAAAAGATTTTCTTAAACTACGAATGGGTTCGTAGTTATAGCAGTCTCTTTTTAAGATCCATGTCAACATTTGAATCCTCCATTTTACTGAGGCGGTATCATCACTTCTGAACTTACCCTCCATGCGGATACACCGGTCCAGAGAGCGGAGGGGGTGAAGGTATGCTCACTTCTGAGCTTACTACCTGATCCACCCACTTTGCAGTTACAACCACCCTGTATCTATCTCCTATCTTGCCTTTTATCACTACAGGGGACATTATATATTTTTCAGCCGAAGGTTCACCCTTTGAAAGCTCGATAACTACAATGGGTGCAATATTTTCGATAAAGGTCTTAGTTTCCATCCCTGTCACAGGATCAGAAGTGCTGTTGCGATACTGCCATACTACAAGGGGTTGATATGAATATGCCACGTATGCTTCGCTGTTTAAAGAATATGTCCTTGTAACCGTTGAAACCGTAGCATTTGTCAGTTCATTTATTACCGAGACATTAACCACAATACCTCTTGCAGAACCTTTTCCTTCGAGTTGCAATCTACCATAAACAGTGTTTATTTCATGAGTTCCATTAACGCCTTTATAGCTCCAAAGATTTATTGAGATATTTGGAGTAGGAATATTGATTTCTATTGTTCTGGAATCTATGAGTTTTCCATATTGGTATATTTCCACCTCTACAGTTTGCTTTCCAGGCACTTCATATCCCACCGTATAAGTTATGCTGTTGCTGCCGGGTTTTAACATGACTTCTTTCTGAGGTCTATCTGTGGCATTTGATGCTTCTGGTGATGTGTAATTTAAATTTTCATACGCCACAACCCAAACTCCCTTCAAACTTACTCCTTTCGAATCCACAAAGGAATTTTTCACATTTATAGTTACATTTACATCCTCTGAAGCATTATTTTGCAGATTTACCGTGAGATAACCCAGTTGTCCTATTAAAAGTTCCATGGGTGCATCTATTCTTACAATGCTCACATCTGAGGGAGTAAAATACCAGAACAATAATGTTGCAGATAACAATATTGTTAATATTATTGCTACTGTTCTCATCTTATTTTTCATTCTTTTCGCCTCGCAGCTTGTCAGCCAGAGCGACCTTATTGGTCAATCCATACTGCTTTTTAACCACCAATCCTCTCTTTTCAAGGTCAGTCAGCATCCTTGAGACCTTTGCTTTTGAAAAACTCAGTGAAAGCACAAGTTCATTCTGAAGCATTTCGCCGCCGTGGTCTGCGATTTCTTTGACCAGCTTCTTTTCATCGCCTTCCATTGCTGTTAGGACTGCCTCGATTAACTGCGCCCCTTCTTTGACATGCTCTGCAATAGCAGCTATATCAGTATTATGGGCAGGGATTTCTGCTGGTTTTTCTATCGTTATCATTTCTTTAACCTCGCTTTTTCCTGTTGCAAATAACATTGTGAGGATATACGAGAGCATCATGCCAGCAACTGTAGAGCCGATAACCAGAACGTATGCATCGTTCTTGGTATAGGTGTAGGGAAGTTCAAGGATTTTGAAAGACCCATCGGTTATCTGGATAATCGACGGCTTGGTAGCAAGCAGCATGCTTGTGACGATAACGCCTGCTACCATCAGCACAGCGCCAGCCAGTACCGTTGTTCCTGTTTTCCTTGAAATCATCGAAATCCTCGGCTTGAAGCCAGACTACTACATTATTGCTCTACTGTTTAAGTTTTCTTCTCCTCGTATTCCAGCGCATCCGGCAGTTACAACCGCCTTCTGCGCCGCACGGTATTTTTTTAGCTTTCCGTCCTTCAAGCACGCCACCATACCTGCGTAAAGCAGGACATCAAGATGGTATAATACAGTCCCTCTGCCAATGTTAGTTGCACGTACTATTTTTTGAGGATAGGTTTCTGGATTTTCTTTTATGTATCTGTAGATAGTTGCACGTGACTCGTTTTCAAAGATATTCCCATCGAAAAGCCATCTCATAGCTATACCTCGGAAAAATCTAATGGCAGGGTCATTTGACAGACCTTGCCATATTTATCATTTCTTCCCCTTTGCCTGCGCCCCTGCAATAGCTTCTTCAGGAGTTTTTTCCTGCGCAGGCACAGGCGTTGGCGTGGACGTTGCGACCTGTGTTGTCTTATCCGTAACCTGTTCATTAACTTCAGCATCAGCGAATGCATTGAACTTTGTACTTGTATTAGCAAAACCCAATGCAGCTGCTGCAAGGAGTATCGCCATCACTGTTGCGATGGATACTCCGATCAGTATTGATTTTTTCATTTTCATCACCTCATATAAAGCGCATGTTTTTGCGCCCAAGTTTTCTTACGGGTGAAACGATAGATACATTTTACCTGATACGAGCGGTGAAACGGTTGCAGAAAAATGAAACCAGCGTCTATGCATATCGAAAATTACTGAACGAAAAATATCTCTAAATTATGGGTTATCATCTACACTATAAAAGAACTGGTATTTTTCAGACAGGATGAACAGGATTGACAGGATACGTTTTTTTAATCCTGTTCATCCTGTTATCCTGTCAAAAAAGGATAAAACACCGGATTAACGCCCCAACTGCTGCAACCGCCTCTTTCTTCTATCCTCCACCGTCTTCCGTATCAAATCATCGATATCGCTGTACTGCTTTCGCTCGCCGTGAAAATACTTATCCGCAGGCATCTCTTCCAGCTTTTTCTTTTTTTCCGATTTTCCAAAAATCAACAGATAATTATAAGGACCGCCATCCGATTGTTCCCGAACTTCAAAGCCATTATCCTTGCAGATAGAGGTCACTTCCTCTGCGGACAACCGCTCCTCTATCGGCGGTCCGAAATCCATTTTCATCTTTTTCCAATCCACTATAACCAATATCCCATTCCCGGAAAGAATAAGCTTTCCTTCTTTTAATATTGAGTTTCTATCCTCAAGTTCATGAAATACATTAACCATAAGCAGTACGTCAACAGAATTGTCAGGTAGCGGAATAGATGCTTCTTCTGATAAAATTGCCTCGATGTTGGTGATTTTTTGCTTTTTTATGAGGCATGTTATAATTCCAGATGAGTCCACATGTGTAATAATTCCTTTCATATCACTGAACGTGGATAAGAAAAGGATAAGTGGAAAGAGCAAGAATATGTGTTATGATAACTATGCACACCACCGAAGTGCCGATAGGCTACGACGTTCTGGCGGTAAACGCAGAGCTTGCGCGGCAAAACCGCAATGATCTGGATAAGTTCGGAATCACGGCTTTTAATATTATGGGAGCCATAGGTTCAGGTAAGACCTTACTGATAGAGAAAACCATCGAGCGGATGGGCAAAAGCTGCAGGATAGGAGCAATCGCGGGGGATGTGGTGGCGAGGATAGATGCTGCGCGATTTGAAAAATTCGGTATTCCTACTATCGGGCTGAACACGGGGAAAGAGTGCCATCTGGATGCGCATCTTGTGGAGCACGGGCTTGAAAAACTCCCGCTTGATTCATTGGATATATTATTCATAGAAAACGTGGGGAATCTCATCTGCCCTGCAGATTATGAACTGGGCGAACATAAAAGGGTAGTCATAGTGAGCGTCAGCGAAGGGGACGATATCGTTGAGAAGCACCCCACGATTTTTACCACAGCAGACCTTATCATCGTAAATAAAATAGATATTGCTGAAGCAGTAAGCGCGGATGCTGATAAAATGGTAAAGGATGCGCGCATAATAAACCCGCGCATAGATGTGCTGAAGATGAGCCTTAAAATCGGGGAAGGTTTTGAGGAGTGGGTTGATTTTGTAGAAAAAAGTACTAAAAAAAGTGAGGGAAATTAATATCTAAGGGAGAAACAAGGTGAAATTATGACGACCCGGGATAATTTGAAAGCAAATAAATGACACGACGGCAAAGAAATGCCTTCAAGAAATAAAAAATCCAACAACACAACTCCTTCAACCTGTAACCGCGCCGCTGCTTCGCATCGGTGGCGCCTGCATTCTTACGGATGCACGAGAACGAGCGCATGTTTTCAGTCACGGTATACCCCGTACGATGTACGAGGCGCCTGTATATAGCGTTTTTAGGGATATACAGGATTATTCCCTGTTATACTCGTATGTGTTATAAGCTGAAATATATTTCTCCACGACATCCCATCCATTCCCGACAGAGCCATGAAAGCAGCTCGGCGCCCGGAGATGCTCCCCGCACCATTCCTTGGGGTGCGGGAATTCCTCTCTTAGAACCCTGCTTGGACTTCCTTTTAATTTCTTAGCCCTGAAAACTCCGCCGCTGGATGACTGTGGATTCCCCTGCCTGTATTATCAGCGTGTTCCCTGCGCGCGCCCCCCAGGCAGAGAGCAGCGACGATGACTCTGCGGTTGTTCTCGCGCCTTTGGCGCACCGTCTTTGTGCCGTGGAGTGATTGGAGCGTACACCTATAGCATGATTCATAAATTTCCGTAATTTCAAATTTTTGACATGTCTTTTGAGCATTCTTCAAGGTTTTCAGACAGGATAACAGGATGAACAGGATTAAATTATATCCTGTCAATCCTGTTAATCCTGTCAAAATTTATTGTTCGAGAGTGATTACGATTATTTAGGAAACTTACTATAAGCAAGGCTGCAATCCGCTGAAGGCGGCGCACATCAAGAAGATAATGACGATGAACTCTTGTTTTCCCGGCGCCAAGCCAATCCATGCAAGCGAACCCTGCTCGGCGGGCACAAACCGAACAGAAATTGTTGGTATTGATCACTTATAAAGATTTGGTTCAGATACCGCCCCATTAGCCTGGTATCTTTTCAAGCTACCGTACCTTCAATGCGTACGCACCGGGTAATTTGACACCGAGTCTTTTTGCAATCTGTGACTTTCCAGGGTCGATTATTATCACGTAACCGCTCCAATCAGAAGTAAGAGCAGTTGAATTGCAGATTGGGCAGACCTGTCCACGTACTATAATATGACATTCCCTGCAAACATTCTCCACCATTATGCTCCCCCGGGTTTGGGAGTTTCTTCTTTCTTTTTCTTCTTAGCCTTTGCCTTTTCTTCTCCAGCTTCTTTGGGCTTGCGCGCCTCTTCAATCCATTCCATTTTTCCCAAGGCATGCTGGCGCATGGTGAGACCGATTTTACTGTCCCTGGGTTCACGCTCGTTAAGGCTCACAGCTATTATTCTTGCACGTAAACGGTCTCCTTCTGTTATTGAACGCCCTGATTCTTTGGTTATGAGGCGTGAATTTTTCTCATCATAGCTCACAAATTCATCTGTGAGCTGGCTTACATGCACAAGACCGTCAAGTGGACCGATACCCACAAAGACCCCGAATTCAACAACTTCTACAACACCACCTTCAATAATTTCCTGCATCTCTGGCATGAAAGTCAATGCATCAAAAACCGCATCGTAATACACTCCGCCATCCCCCGCCAGTATATGTCCTTCGCCAACTTCTATAACATCCTTTACCGCAACTATGGCACCGATTTTCTTATCCACAAGTCCTTCAAGCTTATCCCGCAAAGCGAGTTTAACCGCTTGCTCCACAGGTTCACCCAGCAATTCTGGTGTAATTCTCACCGTATCTGCCAATCTCATTTTTTTGTACATCTAAATCCTCTTACTAAAAGATACTATATACTTAAACGAGTCCTTCCTCGAAGATACACAATAGTAACTCCCTTACTACATAATCTTTTCTTTAATTCAATGTCATTTGTTAAAACTGCTACATTCATATCAACAGCCATGTCTATTATTATATCGTCTGCAAATCCGTTTTTTTCAATTATAGTACACAGTTCCAGCAACGATAATGCAATCTTGGCTGCTGTTCTGTCCTTACCTCGTCGTTGCGCATAAATTTTTTCCAGCTCTCTGACAGAAGCCCTCGGAACAAGATAAGAATCAAAACCCAACCGCCTAAGCTCTGAAAAAATGTCCAGACCGAACTGTCCGGAAATCATTAAGCCATTGGTGTCCAGTATCACTTTCATTTAAATTCTTTCAGTACACCTGAACCGATAAGTCTCCAGCGTGCCCCGACTCTGCGACTTATTGCAATGTGTGCACCGATATTCGCGCATACCGGTCTTTTAAGTTTGACCTCGGCGTCTGCTTGCCGCGCGCTTGTGACCACACCAATGGTAGTCGCCGTCCCGATATTGAGCATCAGAGGTTCATTTGAACGTATTGGTTCGACAGCGGATTCATCACTTATTCCAACAATACGCGGAAGGAGTTTGGTTTCCATCAAAAAACCATCCAGAGTTGGGGGCAGCGACCCCGGAATTCCTACAACCTGTCCGACAAGCGCATCGCTCTTGGTCATAGAGGGATCAAGCATGGTGCCTACACCGATAAGACCTCCTGGCTTTGCCTCTTCTATATCTTCGTTCCCTGCATGAATTGTTGTGATTACAGTTCTGATAGAAACCCATTTAACCGCGCCGCCAGCCTCGACCTTCCTGCCAGGTCGCATCTCTATCTCATCACCTGGATGCAAAACACCGCAATTTAAAGACCCGCCGATTGCGCCCCCTTTCAGTTTTTCTGGAGCTGTCCCGGGCTTGTTAATGTCGAATGACCGCGCTACAAACATCAGCGGTGATTTTTTCAGGTCATGTTTCGGGGCAGGGATGTATTTTTCAATAGCGGAAATAACAAGGTCGATATTTGCGTTCTGCTGGGCTGAAACAGGAATAATCGGGGCATTCTCTGCCACTGTCCCTAATACGTTGGCTTTGATCTGGTTGTAATTTTCCAGAACCTTCTCTCGCGGAACAATGTCAATCTTGTTCTGGATAATCACGATATTCTTTATCCCCAGGATGTTCAAAGCCATGAGATGTTCTTTTGTCTGCGGCTGGGGGCATTGTTCATTGGCAGCGATAACAAGCAGCGCACCGTCCATGAGTGCAGCCCCGGATAACATAGTTGCCATGAGCGTTTCATGCCCGGGAGAATCAACAAATGAGATAGGACGCAGGATCTCTGTTTTAGTCCCACATTTTTCACATGTATCTTTAGTTGTATAACACTCAGGTTCAGGGCAATCCGGGCATTTCTTGAGCACAATATCGGCATAGCCAAGCCTGATGGATACTCCGCGTTTTATCTCCTCGCTGTGCCTGTCTGTCCATACGCCTGAAAGTGCTTTTACGAGTGTGGTTTTGCCGTGGTCAACATGCCCTACTATGCCTATATTTACAACAGATTGCAATGAAGCCTCCAATATAAGAACGATGCCTTAAATTGGACTCTTTGTATTTAACAGCTTTTGCATAAAAGTTTTGGGGCGGCTCACGTCAAACATCAATTCTGGCAAATATCGTACTTTTCGCACTGCACACACTCATCCCATACAGCCAGCGCTTTTTTATCAAGAGGCACTGCGCCAACTGAAAGGATCCTCTTTAAACTCCTCGGTGTATAAAACTTTCATGCCCAGACGTCATCAAGCTCATCGACATTTTTTAACTCATATACCCTGCCTGCTTTAACGTCACCCCTCGACCTCTTGATACCTTCCATCAGCGTTTCGTTATTCGTTATTTCAATGGTTTCGATGAGCGATTCGAGTTCATCCTTTAATTTCTTAAGATTGTCAAATACATCATAACGCTTCTTGCGTCTATGCAGCCGTTGCAATGGCTCAGGAATACGCCGACAAGTGAGACGTGCTTCTTTACGGTCTCATCTGAGAGGTTCTTCTGGACTCTAAGGAATGTCCCAAAATCCGACTTCCTGAAATTAAAAGGACGGTACTGGTTATCCTTGATAGTCTCCCATTCCTTATGCTCTTGAGATGAAAAACAAGCGACGAGAGGGGGACTTGAACCCTCGAGATCCAATGAACTCAATATGCACTATCATGGTGTTCGTAATAATGGAATGTAACTGTTTCCCCTTCAATAGAATATACCAGCACAAAAGGGTTTAAATGAATCCTCCGTGTTCCTTTCAAATCATGTTTAAGCGGTTTTCCAGCCTCCGGATTCTCGCACACTTTGACTATTGATTTTTTGAGTCTCTCTAAAAGTGCCTGGTCTTTTTTCTTTGTTTTTTTGAGTTGCTTCTCAAAGGTAGGTGTAAAAAAAGCTTTGAAAGCCATGTTTACTTACAAAGAAGCTAAATAAGAATCAATATCTTCGCGGGTGGCACATAATACGCCTTTACCCTGTTGAGCCTCAAGCATGCTCTGCTTGACCGAAGTTAAAAGTTTTTCATTGCGATAAATTCCATCCACATCCTTCTTATATTTATCCAAGTCTATCACATCTCCAAATTCTGTCTGCAAGTATGGCTCGGATTTTTTGGTAGCCATAACAATATTTTCTGTGGGTTTGAAACCCCAATCTTCGGCAACCTGTTTAAGCGCTTCAAATTCTTCACCAGACAAATGTTCCACGCAGGTTTTATCTTTAGTCGTTTTGAAGAACGTTGCATATAAGCCTTTATTTGTTTCCTTATATTCCATAATAATGTCTTCGCCCGATATAGCCTGTCCGGTTATGGCAATTTCATCACTGTAAGGACCGTAAAAGTAACTTTTGAATTCGATGTCTGTCAGTCTTTTCCCCAGCTTCTCAATTGCATATAGCTCAGCCAAATAGATTAGCTTGACGAGCCTGATCTCAGTGAGATATTGGGTTTTATAAGTAAAATAAACTATAATATCCCGCAGTTTGTGGTTTACGATTAGAAGTTTCATTTTTTTGCTGATGTATAATCTTTTTTTGAGGCTATATAATATTTGCTGTTCCACGAGCAAGTGTGTAGTCCCGAAACCTTTAAAATATGATAATAAGTATTACAATCT
>CAYSLW010000036.1:0-12255 GCA_964431955.1 uncultured Candidatus Methanoperedens sp.
AAACATACCTGAAAATCGACAAATCCCTAATGTTTTTAAGAGCAGTCACGAAAGTTAGGACACTACCAATTTTTCTTCCTTGATACATATATTTTCAAGTTCCAATAGCAGTGGCAGATATTTTTTCTTCGCTAACCGAATCCGCATACTCAAGGAACGGTCACGCGCGCCCTTACGCACTCCTGCACTTGTTTTACCACTTCTGGATAGTCGCCAAAGACAAGACCCAGATCCACCGTACCAATCATATCAACTACTCCTATGGCTGCAATCCCGTATCCTTCTCTATTCCTAATCGGCGCCACAATCACAGGAATACCGGTATATTTGCCTGTCGTCGGGATTGTGCGTATGACCTTGTTCTCCTTTAAAACCTGCTCAAGCACGGGACCTGTATAATCATTATCAAGGATTTTCCCTTTTTCAATCCTGACCCCCTTCTTATTCAGCGTCCTCATGGTCACTGGCAGCCCCAGAAGTTCATGTACCGCCATTGCAAATGAAGCGATTTCATCTGCGCCCGAATCCGCTGAAATTTGTATTTTGGTGTAGCTCATATTCTCCTCCTAATTATCTGCGTTTATCTGCGGTTCCGTTTTTGGATTCGTTATATAATCACCTTGCAACAAGTACAGTACATTCTGCATTTCGCACCACGTTCTCGGCTACGCTGCCCAGAAGCACCTTTTTTAATCCCTTCCTGCCTTCAGACCCTACCACGATAGTGTGAACTTTCAGGTTTTTTGCCACATTCAGAATAGTTTCTGCAGGACTTCCGAGCTTCAGTATTTTCTGTATCTCTACCCCCATTTTTTTACCATCAGCCACTACTTCATCTAAGACTTTTTCTCCGTATTTTATAAGTTCGCCCCGATCCGAGGTGGAAGGGACGTTTACAACAAAGAGCGCTGCCATCCGAATATTGTATGATTTTGTGATTTTAAGTGCTGCCATCTCTGCTTTTTTTGCAGATTCAGACCCGTCCGTAGCGAGAAGAACTTCAACTTTTGCCATAGGTGAATTGTGTGCTTTAGAAGATATTAAAGCTTACAGTCTGCGCCTTGAAAAAACCACTGAGAGCACAGAGTCGGCTATGAACTGTGGTTCATAAATGAACATGAAAATTGAGTTTTTCATACCAGGACACAGAGAGTAATTAATTGTCCCACATTGCGCTCACCAAATTCTCTGTGCTCTCCGTGTCCTCTGCGGTTTATAAATTCCTGTACGTTAAAAATATAACACAAATGTACAAATTTGTTGTTTTTCTTGGAATTTTTATTTTTATATTATCTAAATTTTTGAGATTTTATCGCATTTGTGTCACTTCTCAAACGTGAGCTCATGATTGAAACCGCAGATTTTGAGTTGCGCTTCTTTGCATCTCTACAAGCTCATCTGCTTTGATGGGAAAGTATTTGTATCGAAACGCTTTTAAATGCGAACAAGCCTGCAGCCGATGTTTGCGCATTAAGGTTTGTGTCCACTCGCATCCTGGGGTTAGTCCATGAACTTGCCAAATCTAATTCACCGCAAAGTTCGCAAAGAACGCAAAGCATAGCTGCAATAATCTTTGCGAACTTTGCGTTCTTTGCGGTGAGAATTCTATGTTACCCCCAACATGTCTGTGGACATTAACATTAAGGCGCCAATATGACATGGGAAAAATATGATGAGAAAAACAAAACCAATATTATTATTCATAGTCTCATTTGCATTGATTTTAGCACTCTCAGGATGCATAGAGAATAAAGTACCGACCCAAAAAATATCCTCAGAAAAATTTGAAAAATTAAATATCAGCAATGTTACAACCACATGGAATCTCTCATTTTTATTTAGCACGAGAGAAGATGCATCCGCCAAACTTGAAGAGCTAAAACTACGTACAAAAAACATTAATGAAACATATCACCCGAAATTCGATAACATCACCGGCACTGTTTTATTAAGCTATCTGGAAGATGAAAAAGAATTTTTGAAATCTTTAGATAACCTGTGGGCAGTCGGTTATGCCCAGAACAGTTTGAATGTCAATGACAAATTCTATGAGACATTTCTGTCAGATATTCAGGATATATCCACTGAACACGAGAAAGCTACTTCCTTTGCCACAATAAAACTGACATCAATTTCAAAAGATGATTGGAATAAAATATTTGATGAAGAGCCAGGACTTGAAAAATATAAACCCTATCTTGAATCGGAATATATTAGATTTTTATATCATCGACCTCAAAATGAATCACATGCTGAATATCTTGCCAATATTTCAAATCAGCGAATGAAGCTTGAGACCAACGCATTAAAAGAGATCACAAATAACGTTACAGTTGCTGGAAACATAACTCTTGACAATGGGGAAGAGTTTGCAATTAATTCGGAATCGTATTATTCTCTTCTTTCAACTGATAAGAACAGGAATAATAGAAAAAAGGGGTATGATAAGAGATTCTTTCATTTGATCAATGAATCTGACAAAATGGCAAAACTGTATTCTGAGAAAGCAAAGTTGGATGACCTTTATGCAAGAGAGCTCAATTATTCAGATTACTATGACGCAAAGATGTTCGATTCGTATCTCACAAAGGAACAGATAAACGATATGAACTCAGTCTTCAAAGAACGGAAAAATGTATTTGATGCGTATATTAAATTCCGTAAAGATAAAATTGGACTTGACCAACTTAGACCATATGATTTATATCTGCAATTAATGGATGAACCAGATAAAAAATACAATTATACGGATTCATTAATAGAGATACAAAAATCATTACTTTTTGACTGTAACACTCTATTCCATACCCAGTTATATGGGTATTATAGGCAAAACTAAAAAGCAAATTTTAGAGGAAATTAGCAAAAGACCTGTGCATGGGTATCAGCTTGCAACCACTCTTGGTATTCCATTCTCGACAGCTTATGAACACCTAAAAGACCTTCAAAAACACAATTTGATTGAATGCAAAATATCTGGCAGAAAGAAGCTATATTATTTAACAGACAATGGAAAAATATTTTTAAAATTGTTGAAATAAAAGCTTTTTTTATGCGTACT
This sequence comes from uncultured Candidatus Methanoperedens sp., assembly GCA_964431955.1. GTDB lineage: Archaea > Halobacteriota > Methanosarcinia > Methanosarcinales > Methanoperedenaceae > Methanoperedens. The sequence continues at coordinate 3,062 of CAYSLW010000036.1, forward strand.
CGATGTCATCTCATGAGTTAACTTTTTTAATATCTTGGGAAATATAAACATAATGCGTTTTGACCTTCACATCCATTCAAACTTCTCTTCGGACAGCAGCCTTTCCATCGACGACATACTGAAACAGGCGGTGAAGAAAGGGCTTGACGGGGATTGCGATATGCGACCATAATACAGTAGCCGGAAGCCTTCATGCCCGGGAACGCGCTCTTGAATTGAACCTGCCTTTACTTGTGCTTCCGGCTGTCGAAATATCAACAACGAAGGGGCATCTCATTGTACTAGGGATGAGAGAAAATATTGAAAAAGTGGGACTGTAAAAAAGATTGGTGTTGTGAGAAATAAGTGCATCATTTCGAAATAAAAGTGGTCTTCCAATCTGCGTTTATCTGCGTTTATCTGCGGTTAATTTCTTTTTAACCCCAAAAGATTTGACATCAACGAAAAAGTGAAAACTATAATACCACATCAGCTAATTGTGCACCTATGTTCACCATAAAAAATCATCTTGAAATCCAGAACAATCATCTTATAATAGGCAGGGCGGATACCACAGAACTTGCAGAACAATTCGGTACGCCCCTGTACGTTACCAATGAAGCGCGTGTTATTGAGAATTTCCAGGCATACAGAGATGCGTTCCCGGATGCGGAGATATACTATGCCGCCAAAGCCAATGGAAGTTTTGCAATTCTGAAAATCCTTGCAAAGCAAGGAGCCGGAGCGGATGTCTTCAGTTACGGCGAACTTTATATAGCGCTCCTTGCCGGAATACCGAAGGAGAAAATCCTTTTCAACGGCAATTCAAAGACCGATTTTGAGCTTCAAAAAGCCGCAGAGTCGGGCGTGAAGGTATCCGTGGACTCAAGGGATGAACTGCATACCCTATCTGAAATAGCAGAAATTGCGGGGAAAGATGTGGAAGTCGCATTCCGCGTGAATCCTGATGTTTCCCCGAAGACGCATCCCAACATATCAACCGGCTTGCGAACCTCCAAGTTCGGAATACCCTCAGAGCAGGTTGTAAATATCTATCGAGAAGCACAAGAACTTCCCGGAATCTCACCCTGCGGGATACACTGCCATATCGGTTCGCAGATACTGGACACGGCGCCTTTTCATGAAGCTGCGCAGAAAATGATGAACTTAGTGGAAAAGGTGACGGAACTTGGAATTGACATCAAATTCGTGGATATGGGCTCGGGTCTTGGGATTCCTTATAAGAAAGAGGAACGTGCTCCCACGCCGCAAGACCATGCAGATGCGATTCTTCCTGCATTTAAGGAAAGAACGGAAGCTCTTGGAATCTCGCCGAAACTCATTCTTGAGCCCGGGCGCTATATAGTGGGTGATACCACAATCCTTCTCACGCGTGTTAATACGGTGAAGAAGGCTGCAAAGAATTTTGTGGGCGTGGATGCCGGTTTTAATCTCCTCATCCGACCTGCGATGTACGACTCCTATCATTATGCTGTCGTGGCAAACAAGGCTGATTCGCCCCCTGTGGATACATATACCATCGTAGGACCGATATGCGAGACAGGGGATATTCTCGCCCATGACAGGGAGCTGCCGCATATCGAGAAGGGCGACCTGATTGCTATTCTGGATGCCGGCGCCTACGGCTTTAGCATGAGCAGCCAGTACAACGGAAGACCCAGGTGCGCCGAGGTGCTGGTGAAGGACGGGGAGGCTGATATTATCAGGAGCCGTGAGGATGTCGAGGACTTGCTGGCTAAGCAAAGGTTGCCTGCGAGGTTGATGTAGATAAAAGGAAAAAGCCGCCTTTATGCATAAGATATATTGTTCAAAGCGCCTTATATATTTTCCAACATCAAAATGCATAAATTTATAAACTTTTGTGCAGTATAATATCAAATGATGATTCGGGATATTCTTCTGATTCAAAAAAGGGAGCTTGAAAGCAGGCTGTGGAAATGGTTATTGAAGGCGCCTGAGGTCATTCGTACATAATCTGATAAAGGTATCACATCATTTCTTTCTCATCAAAACCTTATCGGCGAAAAATTAATCTTCTCATCAAACACCCTTTCAGCCTTAATATCCATCTCAATTATAAATATCTCAACCACCATGAACGCCTGCGCCTTTTTCCTGAAACAGCCCATAGTCATCCCACAGCTACCGCCTGCTGCGCCGTGAAGATGAATCTTTGGCGTGCCGTTTTCCAAAAAAATATTACCTGCCCCGATAACCTCTCGCGCGTCGTTGAATGCTGACCAAACCGTGACGGGAGGAACTGCTTTTTCTTTCGGACCTGTTACCAGCTCTGCGCTCCCCATCGCCCCGAGCATGATAAAAAAAGCCGAGCTTATATCTTCTTTCAGAGCAAGCCCGCAAAGCTCATCGATTACATCCTCGCCGTGGTCAACCCTGACTGCAAATACCCGCCTTACCGAACCTTTCCGATAATCCATGAGCAAGATATATCAACCATGGTTTTAAAACTTGTGATTCGCGTTATACCAACCGTTACATTTTTTAAGTCCACGGCATATTAGAGGCAAAAGGAGGCAATATATGTCAAAAAAATTTATATGGATGCCGGTATTACTTATTATAACAGTCCTTATTTCTGGATGTATTTTTGATAAGGACAGCGGAACCACTCCACATGTTAAATTGGATTTGATCCCTACAACTAATTTACCAGTTGGTTTTACCTATATGGGCGTACATGAAGTATCATTCGATATCAACAACTCTTCGATGAATGCTACTGAAGGTGTTTATAGGTATAATAATAAAGATGATGTTTATATTCTGGTGATTAAAAGCGACAATCCTGGGGCTCTCATGAACCAGTACAAGTTACAGTTAAAAAAACAATTCAAAACTGATTTCAATCCATTCGAGGAAATTTCCTTTAACGGGCACAAAGCCACAAAGGTTACAGATTATTCCATCGTAAATGGACAGCAAAAACCAAATTATGCTATAATTTGGGCAGCAGGAAAAGCCATGATTTTAGTCAGTTCATCTACTGCTGATGCCCGGACAGTGATTGCTCTCGCGACTGCAACCGGCTCCTAGAGCAACCCTATAATTTTGTGCGTTTGCGGTATAGCACGCACATCCTTTAATTTCTTCCCCGCAAAATCCATTAGCTCAAGCAGGAGTCTGGAAGATACCTGCTGTTTAACATCAGTAACTGGCTGGAGTATAAAAGGAATACCTGGGTCTATCGATTCAACACCATCCACGGCATGAGATATGGATTGTATGGTGGTTTCAGGAAGGACTATTATTTTAACAAACGTCTTTGATGTTTCATTGAATATCGAGATCGTCTTAAGCTCGTTCCTCAGCAACTCGGCGTAATGGTCAGTGGAGCCGTGTTCAGGCAATTTAATGTCGCACGACGCGATTGCAACTATATCCTTTAATTCCTTAGCTTTCTTGGGAAATCCGGCATTGGTCTCAAGGTATAATGGATATTGCAGATTCAGCGTCTTAATAAAATCCGCATGAATCAAGGGTTCTCCCCCTGTCAGGCTTACATGTCTGGTAGAAGGCGACCACAATTTCCGGATTAATTCCTTTACATCCTCTTTATCCAATGGATTTTTAATATTATAGAAATCCCCTTTTCCAGGAGTCTTCTCGACCCTGCAGGATTCAGAAACATTACGAGCTTGCGGCGTATCGCAGTATGCGCAGTGCAGTTGACACTGCTCAAATCGCACAAATACCTGGCGTGTGCCTACATACAGTCCTTCGCCCTGGATTGAATTAAAAATTTCGCTTATATATGCAGGATTAAATCCCATGATTTCTTAACCCGATGAACAAATCCGCGTTCATAAACCGAAACTTCGGTTTACGCAGTACCCACGTATGGCGAAGCCATACGTGTATGCGGTGTAAACTGCCGCAACAGTTTTTGATAAAACTTTCATAAAGTTTTGCGTTTATCTGCGGTTTCTTATGTGATTATATTCTATTTAACAAAATCAATCCCGTATTTTGCAGTGGATATACTACCTGCAGTACCCCTGCCAAGTATCTGCGGTGACTTGACGCCAGTTACCACTATCATTGTTCTTACAATATTCTCAAGGTCAGGATCAATAACGGCACCCCATATTAACCTTGCCTTTGAATCAACACGGGTATAAAGTTCATTCACCACGCTTTCCGCTTCGGCTATTGTCATATCAGGGCCGCCCACAACATTAACAAGAGCGCCTGTGGCACCTGAAACATCAACATCCAGCAGCGGACTTCTTAGCGCCTTCTGGACAGACTCTACTGCTTTATTTTCCCCTTCAGCCTCTCCCAAGCCTATCATAGCCAAACCGCTCTTCTGCATTATTACCCTTACGTCAGCAAAATCAAGATTAACAAGACCCGGCTTCGTTATAAGTTCGGTTATCCCTTTGACAGAACGCATTAAAATTTCATCACAGACTTTAAATGCAGTCTGCAATGGGAGATGAGGTACTACCTCAAGTAATTTATCATTAGGAATCACGATAACAGTATCCACAATATCACGCAGCCTCTCAAGACCCGCTTCTGCATTATCCATGCGTACCGAGCCTTCAACCGAAAACGGAAGCGTGACCACTGCTATGGTCAGAGCCCCGGCGTCCCGTGCAATTTCAGCCACTATCGGCGCGGCTCCAGTACCCGTCCCTCCGCCAAGACCGCAGGTCACAAAAGCCATATCCGCATTATCTACTGCTTTCTCTATCGCCGCCTTGGATTCCTGGGCTGCATCCAGACCTATCTGCGGAAGACTTCCTGCACCCAGTCCTCTGGTTCTATTCCGTCCGATAAGGATTTTCCTTTTGACTTTAACATTCAGGAGATGCTGGGCATCGGTATTAAGTGCATACAATTCCGCCCCCACTATTCCCTCGTCAGACATTCTCTGTATCGTATTTGAGCCTGAACCGCCGCATCCCAGTACCACAATATTCGTCTTTAATTCCTGTAAAATTTGCGCAAGTTCCTCATCTGTTTCCCCAATAACCGGCATTGGAGATTCTCTGGCTCTTGAAATTGCCTCTTTTATAATTGATTCCATGCTTTTCCCTCAATCGTTTATCTTAACTCAATTTAATGGCTCTTTTATTTATTTCATATACCATCTCTGGATTTATAGTTTTTCCATTTATTATTACAGATTCGCCTCTTGCCAATCTTCCATAGAGAGGTCCTTCATCTATTCCGAAGGATTTTGCTAGTTGGGGACTGAACTTTTTGTCTGTTATCTGCAGTGTTCCTCTATCTAAGCTGACATCATAATGTTTTTTAAGAATATTAACACATTCCTCTGTCAATTCTTCGGCTGCCAATCTGGCACAGCGATCATTCAGACCGATTACGACGTTAGCTAACCTGCCGTCTTCATATTCGATATAAGCGATGTTATGGTCGGAAAGGAATTCCTTCAGCCTGTGTCTATCGAGTTTTTCTGCTTCAGATAAAAGAGCTGGATTTATCCGTGCGATTTTTACCTTCGGGCATATACAGGTTGGGCACGATGAAATTTCGCATTTTATGCCGTCCGTCATCATGGGCCTGCCCATGGGGCATATTTCCTTTACTCGTTTGCGCAGCGCCATGCAAAACTCCCATGGTATTCCCTCCATACTCTTTATATCACTCTCTTTAAGCACTTCAAATCCGATACTTTCTACCATTCTGCGCAATTTTTCGCGCTGCTCTCCCTTCATTGATTTCCTGTCAAAGTAAGCAAAATCCGCCCTTGATTTCGCAAAAGCCTGCCGCACCATGAACTCCCTCATCTCATCAAGCACATGCGAGGGGAATATGTGCCCAAAAGTGATATCTGTGGAAAGAATGAGCGCAGTCTGCCTCGGCGCATAGTGCGTGCCTCCGAACCCCACAGCCACGGGCGAATCACCTTCTTTCAGCATCAGTATGGCATCTGCAGCCATCCTCCCTGCAACTTCATCCACCCACTGCGCTTCGCTGGAACCGATTTCGACAAAAACAGACGGGACATCTATTTCGCTGGGTCCGTGATGCGTGCACTCAAGAGTAACTTCATAATCTTCATTTTCCGCAAGTATTTTAAGGGAGCGCAGCAGCGAGCGCACAGCCTGCGCCGCCGCAACAGCAAGTTTCCTCTCTTTTCCGCCGAATTTCGCTTCATTAACGTTGCCTGTAGAATGGACTGTAAGAATAGCTCTCTCATCTCTGCTTCTGTGTTTGGATGCAAATATTATTATACTGGGTGGAAAACCCCACGCGATTAATTTTTTGTCGATTCCATCCTGGTGAATAAGCGATTCGCTTATTTCAACAATCCTGAAATCCTTATATTCAACAACCTGATAACCATTATCCGAGCTTATGGGCTGCCATTTTCTGAAATTTAAAAGACTATCTTTGATATTCTGGCTCGCCTGGTCCAGAGTTGAACAAATTATTGTAACCTTTGTTTCACCTTTCAAACCATTGCCTTCTAATTTAATCGACATCGCTGCCGGTCATCAGCTTTTTATCTACGATGGTATAATCTTTCGCAGCCCTTACTGCTCCAAAAGGAATCAATACATAACCACTCTGCGTCTGGTATTTTGAAGTATCGACGCTGGGCGTTGGTTTCACCACCAGGTATATCAAATCTCCGCTGTGAGTATCCATAACCACGTTGCTGGCAAATCCCAATTCCGACCCATCGGTAAGCATTACCCTTTTATTAGTTAAATTTTTTGCAAGTATTTTTGCCATAGTAATCCTTTTATCTATAACCTATATAAGACTTCTGTTCCTGTTTTGCTCCGCCTTTGAACTGCTCCTGCAGCTTCTCATAATATTCCAGCATATCTTCAGCCAGTGCGGGTCTGACTTTCTTCAATGCATCCTTGAAATGTCTCCTTTCTACTTTCTCGGTATCGAAATTCTCACGAAGAGCCAGCATTACAGCTTCTCTACATAAAGATTCTATATCAGACCCTACGTAGTTTTCAGTAAGGTCTGCAAGTTCTTCTATATTAACATCATCCGACAGATGACCGTCTTTTAGATTTTTTAGATGTATATTAAATATCGCAATCCTTCCTTCCTTAGACGGCGGTCCTATAAAAACCAGCCTGTCAAACCTGCCTGAGCGAATGAGAGCAGGATCGATTATCTCAGGTCTGTTTGTTGCTGCAATCACCACGACGTTCTTTAAGACTTCAATCCCGTCAAGCTCTGTGAGCAGCTGGTTAATCACGCGCTCTGAGGTCTTCGAGCCGAATTCCGTACCTCTTATTGGTGCGATTGCATCAAGCTCGTCCAAGAAAATTATGGACGGCGCAACCTGGCGCGCTTTCTTGAACACCTCACGAATGGCTTTTTCCGATTCCCCTACCCATTTGGATAAGAGCTGCGGACCGCGCACGCTTATGAAATTCGCCTCGCTCTCAGTTGCTACAGCTTTGGCAAGCAGCGTTTTTCCTGTCCCGGGCGGACCGTATAATAATATGCCCTTCGGAGGTCGGATGCTCATTTTCTCAAATTTCTCAGGATATTTAAGAGGCCATTCCACAGCTTCTTTTATTTCCTGTTTTGCCTCATCCAGCCCGCCTATGTCATCCCACGCAATCCTGGGAATCTCAATCATTACTTCCCTCATTGCTGAAGGCTCAACCTCCTTGAGCGCGTCCTCAAAATCGCTGCCTGTGACACGCATACTTTCAAGTATCTCAAGTGGAACAGCTTCCTCCAGTTTTATCTGGGGAAGATATCGACGAAGTGCTTTCATGGCTGCTTCCTTCGCGAGGGCGGATATATCAGCCCCAACGAACCCATGCGTCCTGTCCGAGATGTATTCAAGCTTAACATCATCAGAAAGCGGCATGCCGCGCGTATGAATCTGAAAGATTTCACTCCTCTCAAGCCTGTTGGGTACACCGATTTCTATCTCGCGGTCGAACCTGCCCGGGCGGCGCAGCGCCGGGTCGATTGCATCGATTCTGTTCGTGGCGCCTATCACCACCACCGCTCCCCTTTCTTCAAGCCCGTCCATCATTGTGAGGAGCTGAGCTACGACGCGCCGTTCCACTTCACCGGTCACTTCTTCCCTTTTCGGGGCGATGGAATCAAGTTCATCGATGAATATAATGGACGGGGCTTCCTTGTTTGCCTGCTCGAATATCTCCCGAAGCCTTTGTTCGCTCTCACCGTAATACTTACTCATTATCTCAGGACCCGCTATGGAAAAGAAATTAGCCCCGGATTCATTCGCTACAGCCTTGGCTATCAGGGTTTTCCCGGTGCCGGGGGGACCGTACATCAAAACGCCTTTCGGCGGCTCGATACCCAGTCTTTCGAACACTTCAGGGTGTTTCATCGGGAGTTCTATCATCTCGCGAAGGCGCTGGATTTCATCACTCAAGCCACCTATGTCTTCATAGGTTATCCCTGTGCCTGTGACCTCCAGTACCACAGGTTTCTCCCTGAGTATTATTTCTGTCTTATCGGTGATTAATATGATGCCTTCAGGTTCGGCTTCTATTGCGATTAAGGGTATAGCCTGTCCTGTTACCACGCGCCCGAGGAAGGGGTGAGTCATGGTGCTCATTACTGGAATGATATCCCCTTTGCTGATTGGACGTTTCATTATCTGGCGTTTTACCATCTCCTCGACATCCCCTTTGAACTCAACCGGCGTGCCAAAAGGTGGCGCAAGCACCACCTTTTCTGCAACGCTAACCCTTGCTTTCCTTATCTTTATTACGTCGCCGATGCCCACACCGGCGTTTTGCCTTATAAAACCGTCAATGCGTATTATATCCTGTTCCCAGTCATTGCGGTCAGCACGCCAGATTTTTGCAGATGTGCGTTTCTTCCCCTCGATTTCGATGATGTCTCCAGGTACAAGCCGTAATGCCATTAATGTATGCGGATCGAGGCGCGCTATCCCTCTTCCCGCGTCGTTCGGGTATGCCTTTGCAACAGTGAGTTGTTTCCCGTCTTTTTCGTCCATTGTTATATCCCCTCAGATATGATATGCATTTATTTGGTTATCTAATTGTATCCCTTGGATAAAAATATATCCCCGGCTATTTTCCATTAAACCCCGAAGGACATGGCAAGCGATGCGCCCCTTTTTTGTAGTTCTATTCGCGCCCCAATTTTAGCACTGCAATTGTTATTTTGGTTCAAGATATTCTTGTGGATGCACGAGAACCCCATTCGTCCGAAGTCAC